>CAUABY010000170.1 GCA_958427375.1 uncultured Eubacteriales bacterium | reverse complement strand
GCTTTCGTTTATGGCACACCTTTTATCACGATGGAAGCTATTGTAATACTGGTGGAGCAGTACAGTGATAAGCACCCGCAAGCAAAGATAAATCGTGTATTAGGGGAACAATTCACAATTTCACTGGCTAGAGCAATTAAAGAGGATAGGCTTGAGCAGTACGCCAAGAGCCTTGCGGCATGTGATCTGTTTATTTTCGAAGGAGCAGAACACTTGGGCGGCAAGATGATGGCTATGAAGGAATTCTATGGGATATTTGATAAGCTGTGGGAAAGCGGCAAACAGATAGTGATTACCGGTTCTACAACGCCAATAAAGATGGCCAGTTTAGAGCCACGGATTAGGACGCAGCTTGAAGGCGGTATCATTCACAATGTTGATGAGAACTTCTGAAAGTGGGAAATATGGTTATGCTTGAGAAAAAAAGAGAATATGCATTACATCAGATTGTAGAAAAAACCGGCTTACCAGTATTAGTAAAAAAATCTGGATGGAGCAATGATTTTTGTTTCAAAGTAGAACGCA
This sequence comes from uncultured Eubacteriales bacterium, assembly GCA_958427375.1. Classification (GTDB taxonomy): domain Bacteria; phylum Bacillota; class Clostridia; order Oscillospirales; family Oscillospiraceae; genus Limivicinus. The sequence goes on along the minus strand of CAUABY010000170.1, from coordinate 4,238 downwards.
TTGAAAATGGCATAGCACATGGTACAGCATTCAAAAATGGTGTATCGCATAGGAGAAAATTTGGTGGTGACTATTCATACCACCTTAACGAACTGTTTCTTTTAGTTGAAAGCAAGCCTGAAAATACCGCAGAAAAGGATAGTAGAAATAAAGAGGCCGATAATATTCAACGTCTCAAAGACAATGAGCAAGAGTTAATTGCCTCTAAAAAAGAATCTGCTACGGAAATTGCGAAAATTAATATGTCACGAATAATACGCGTCTCCGGTTCTATTGAGGATAAGGCGTTCTACCATAAAGCCTCAGCAGTTAAAAGTAAAGCTAATGTTTTTGAGGAAGAAAAGAACCACACAAAGAGTGTTATACATAAGATTAAGTCTGCCATTGAAATGCTCCTTAAAGAAATAAGGAAACCGCAACAACCCGAATGGTATGATCGTGAAACAGGACCCAAGGGGACGATAGTAAGCTTAGCTACTGAAGAATACAAAAAATCAGTTCAAGAAAATATACGAATTGAAAATGAAATAGGTGAATTGCAAGAAGCAGCGGGTCAACCATACTTTTATCATGTGCTGATAAATTTTGAGGATGAAGTTTCCCCAACAGATGTGTTTATTGGAGAAAAGATGATACATGATGAAGAACAAGGAGACACTACCGTAGTATCTTGGCAGTCCGAGCTAGGATCTTTGGCTTATGAAAAAGATCGAAAGGATATCCGAGTTAAGGATGGTACTCGTGCCACTGTCCATTTTAGAAGAGAGGTTTTGATAAAAGAGGGAGAGTTAAAAGAGGCAATAGAAACCTATAATGCCGAAGGTACTATAGGTAAGGAAGAGGAAGCTATGGTTTACGATGCCTTTTTGCTAAAAGTTCTTGAGGCAAAGAGAGAAGAACGTGAGCTAACCAACATAATTCCTTCCATCCAACAAAACCAGTACCAAATAATAAAGGCACCAATCAATGAAAACATAATAGTACAAGGCTGCGCAGGTTGCGGAAAAACTATGATTCTTCTCCATCGTATTTCACATCTTCTGTATAACAATAGAAGTTATAGAGAGCAAAACTTCTTGGTTCTTTCCCCCTCACCTCAGTTTAATCAACATATCAATCCGCTGCTAAGAAATCTGCGACTTAGCAGAGTCAGTGTTAAAGCATTGCCTGAGTATTATATTGAACGTCTGATAAGCTATAATAATGCGTGGGGTGAGTTGCTTAACGATTCAAGGCTGTATTCGGACGCAGGAACAGATCTGAAATTTGCAGAGTATTTCTACAGCAAGAAATATGTGGATTTGTTGGCACAAAGAGTTTCTAAAAAGATACTGGCTATTAAAGAAAATGAAAAAGCAATCAATGCGCTTGCAGAAAAGAAAAGGGCGCTGCAGGATAGTAACATTGATACAACTGCCATAAATAGTGAAATTGATAGACTTAAAAGGATGCGTCGCATCTCAATTTTTGACAGTGAGTTTGAGGATATTATCCCTGCTGGCATGAAACCTGGTAATAGGAAAAGACCTACCTGCAGAGCAGAACTATATGCGACTGTGCTGCTATACTACCTTTGTTACGGTTCCCAGTCAGGGTTTTCCGTGGTATGCATAGATGAAGGACAGGATCTTGCGTGTTCAGAGTATGAACTCATCCGATCACTAAACAGGAATGCTGTGTTCAATGTATACGGTGACTTAGCACAGAGGATTAACACTTACGGAATAGCGACTTGGGAGGAACTAAATTCTGTAGGCTCATTTTCTCGATATCGTATCAACGAAAACTATCGCAACACAACTCAAATTACAAGTTTTATTAATGATGAGTTAATGATGAATATGACAGGGCTGGGGCTAAACGGTACAGAGGTAGATTTGTGTTCGGAGAGCCAGTTGGTGCATGAGAGAATTATTGCTCCCAGAGATAGAAAGGTTGTAATATACAAAGAAAAAGAAGTCCTTGACCGTTTTCTGATAGAGCTAAATGGATATGACGTATATAATGTATCGGAAGTCAAGGGCATGGAATATGAAACTGTTTTTGTTATACCGAACGGTATGTCCGACAACGAGCTGTATGTTTCTTATTCGAGAGCTCTGAACAAATTATTCTTACTAGATATCTGAGAGATAAAATGGTGTACTTTTGGTCTGACTTACCCTTGATATACACCGTTTGGTCGTACTTTGGCAGCTCAGAAATTCCCACAACCGTTCCGTTTCCGGCCTGCGGGCCGAAATGTACTCCTGTGGGAATTTCTTCGCTTTCCACCGCGACCCGCTTCGCTGGGCTCGCGGCGGAGACGACAGGGACGCGAAAAAGCAGAACCTGAAAACACATAAACGCAAATTCTTTTTCAATGAAATTCGGATGTTTAAAACTGCCGGAAGTGACGCTATGGGCATGTCTACCGTTCCGGAAACAATTGCCGCCAACTATGCTGGTATAAAAACTTTTGGTATTGCCTGTATCACCAACATAGCTACCGGCCTGCGCACCGGCAAGCACAGCCACCAAGAGGTAGTTGCCATTGCGGAGCGTTCCGGCGAGAAGCTGTGTGCCTGGATGGAAGCCTTGCTGAAGCAGCGGCACGACTAAGCCACGCGTAGGAGTTAAAACATGCTCAGCATACGAAATGGCTGGCGCTTTGGTGAGCCTATTTTGCTGTTCTGGGGAAATGTCGAGTAACAGAAATATAAAACTTTAGAGGCTGTGCTGCCGCAAAAGTCCCTCTCCAGCAATGGATTCGACTTTCAAAATCGGGCTAACACAGCCTCTATATGTATATGTAGCACTGCACAGCGGAAAGCAACACAAAAGATTCCACATGTGCGCGGCAGGTCATGCTTGCATAGACAAAGCTATGCGGCACAGTTTTAAGGCAAAAAGTTCACTATCAGCACTCACGGCGCTTCGCCTGTTTCGCTGGGTTCGGCCTCCGAATCAGTCCCGCTCCCGGCGGGATTCTCTTCATCCACGCTTTTCGTCTCATCCGCGTTTTCAGGCTCATCCTCGTCCTCCGCTATGACTTCGCTATAGCTCAGCTCACCATTACACGGCGGATAGGACGAGACATCCCAGCGGTAATTTTCCCATATGCTCCAATCCGGCTTGAGGAAATTCGCCTCCGGCGAGGCATTTTCCACTCCAGCGTCCACATGGTAAAAATCGCCGTTGACGCGGACAATATTCCAACAGTGGTCATGCCAGCCGCGCTGCCCATACACCACGCGGCAGTCCAGCTTGAGCTGGCGGCAAAGCTCCACATAGGCCAAGGCCGCGCCCTCGCTGTCTGAGCTATGCCCGACAAGCGCACCATATATATTGCCGCCCTGCCCTTCAGAGCTGATTTCGCAGTTTTCTATGAGATACTGATACGCCGCAAGCGCGCGCTCCGCCTCGTCAAGCTCATCAATATTGAGTTCGGTAAAAGGCTGCACCACCGCCATCTGCGTTTTCTTTGCCGAGAGCTCATCGGCGGTCATGCCATAGCGCAGATTGACCTCATAAAGGCGCTGCATATTGCTGCCGGAGTACATATTGACGCTGACCGTGGGCATTTTCGGTGCGGTGGCGGGGTTTTCTCTGTAAACGCGCGCTACGGAGTTTTCCATGTCCTCAGCGCTCAGTGAGCTCCTGTTAATAAGCACGACAAGCTGTGTGTCGCCCTCTTCAAGGGCGGTTTTGATAAGGCGCTCAAGGCCGGTCGAATACGGTATCTTGATGATATCCTTAGCCGCCTCGCCCGTTGAGGCATAGCATATTATCACTTTCGCCTCATAGTAGGTGACTATTTGTGAAAGCTCATAGGCGATGTTATTGACGCAGTAGGCGCACAGCGCGTCCTGCGTGCGCACCTGCCAGCAGGCGCTTGCCATATCCTCAGTCGTATCGCCGTCATAGGCCGCGTCAAATATTATATTACCCTCGGTCTCGCCGTTCATCACCATACTGCGTATAGCCTGCTTGAGTGCGGAAAAATTGCGCACGGTGACCCGCTCCCCCGTCTCGGAACTTTCCTGAACCGTGGGATGATAGTCCTCTATCTGCACATATTCCTTGTCAAATATGCCGCCGCAACCGCTGAGCATGAGCGCCGCAAGCAGCAGGGCGAGCATGGCAACTGATTTTTTTCTCATAACCGGCCTCTGAAAAGCGTTTTAATACTGATTTTAATTTAATGCTTTATTCGTATCAGTTATTATCGTTTATGCTGTCAAAGCCTTTGCCAAAGA
>CAUABY010000169.1 GCA_958427375.1 uncultured Eubacteriales bacterium | reverse complement strand
AAAAGTCGATGATGCGCTCGGCATAGTCTCAGAGGCGGTGGATGACCTGCGCGAGCTTGAGCCCACACCGGAGCCGACAAATCCGCCGGAGACCCCGCCGCCCGCGACGCCTGAACCAACTCCCGAACCGACCCCAACGCCGGAACCCACACCCACGCCTGTACCCGTGCCTACACCGCGCTCGGACGTATATCTCACCGGCACCGCGCAGGCGGATTATCTGCGCTATGCCCCGCTCTGCGATACACCGGATGATGAACTGCGCGCGAGATATATTGCGGCGGCGCAGAGTAATCTGAGCCTGAGCTATACCTCGGCTGATGATGTTTCGCAGGTGATAGGCGGCGTTGTTTTCGGTGAGGAGGCCAACACAAACTTCATGCTCACCTGTGCGGACGCGAGCGGGCTTACTGATTTCGGTATTTTCAATGTCCTGCCTGAGTGCAACATGCAGTATCACTATCTCACGGAGGTCAATGGCTTCGGCTGCTGTCCGCTTGAGGATTGTGTACCCTTCGGCGGCAGCTTCCTTGCGGAGCCGGGCGACCTTATCTTCTGGCTTGATGAGGACGGGAACGCCGTCAACTTTGCCGTTATAATCTCGGCCTCAAGCTCATTTTTCCGCATCGTCATCTCCCGCGCTGACGGCAGTACGGCGTCGTTTGACGTCAACTGGGCAAATCTGGGCACAAAGTGTACGCGACAGGGTGTGCTTGTACACCTTATCTATCCCTCGGCTGAGCAGATGGTGTATTATTTCTGCAAAAACGAGCTGGGCTACAGCACGGCTGCGGCCTGCGGCGTGATGGCAAATATATATAAGGAGTCGAGCTTCCGGCTTACCGCCCGCGCCGACGGGAGCTATGGCCTGTGCCAGTGGCTTGGGGACAGACGCAGCGGGCTCAATACATGGTGCAGTCAAAACGGGCTTGACAGCGCCACGCTCAGCGGGCAGTTGAAGTATATGCAGCATGAGCTGGGGCTCAGCAAGTATTTGGAGCTGGACTTCTTCCTCATGGACTTGGGCAACACGGAGGAGGACGCGTATAACGCCGCGCGCGAATGGTGCTTTATATACGAACAGCCCGGCGACATTGCAAACGTCGCCCGTGACCGCGCGCTGATTGCCCGCGACGAGCTCTATCCAATCTATTCACAGTACAGCGATTGACGATAAAAACTCCGGAAACATAAGTTCCCGGAGTTTTTTGCGCCCTATTTACTTCATCCGCCGCAGGGTCTCAACAAGCAGCGCCCATGTGCGCTGGGTCGAGGCTATGTGCAGCTTCTCGCGGAAGGTGTGAATCTCGTCAATGTCCGGGCCGATGGAAACGCAGTCCAGCTCTGGCTTTTTGCCGAGGAACAGCCCGCACTCAAGCCCCGCGTGTATCGCGGCGACCGTCGGCGCGTGGCCGTACTGCTCGGTAAATACTTCGCTCATAAGCTCGCGCAGGGGAGAATCCTGCCTGTATGCCCAGCCGGGGTAGTCGCCGCTTATCTCAACACTGCCGCCGAGCTGCTCAGTCAGGCAGCGCAGGCGGTCAATCAGCATATTCTTCTGACTGCCAACGGAGGAGCGCACACTGAACGACGCGCGGATACCGCGATCGTCAGATGTGAGTATGCCGAGGTTAAGCGAGGTCTGTACAAGCCCCTCAATGTCCGCGCTCATGGCCTGTATGCCGTTCGGCGCACAGCAGAGGAAACATGCGGCGCGCTCGGTTCCGGCCTTGTCCATGGCGTTGGCAGCGGCGTCCACGGTGGAAACAGTCACGCAGATGTTCTTGTCCGTCACAGCGTATTCGTCGTGAAACTGCTCTTCAAGCTCGGCGCAGACGGCACGCGCGGCGGCCTCATCCGCCGCGATAACGCGCGCGTAAGAGGCTGTGGGTATGGCGTTATCCTTCAAGCCGCCGTGTACACTGACAAGACGGAAATCGGTCTTTTGACCGAGCGCGTACAGCAGGCGGCCCATCAGCATGTTCGCGTTCGCGCGGCCCTTGTCAATCTCCGCGCCGGAGTGCCCGCCGAGCAGACCCTCAACGGCGATATCAAGCGCCGTGCCGTTAAAATCCTCGCGCGCGGCGGGAATGCTGCACTCAACATGCGCGCCGCCCGCGCAGCTGACGGTGAAAATTCCCTCTTCCTCTGAGTCAATGTTGATGAGCGCCCTGCCTTTGAGCGGGCTGAGGTCGATGCCAAAGGCACCGTCCATGCCGACCTCCTCATCGACCGTGATAACAGCCTCAACGCGCGGGTGGGCAATGCTCTTGTCATCAATTACAGCCAGCGCCATGGCGACTGCGATTCCGTCGTCACCGCCGAGCGTGGTGCCCTTGGCGAAAATAGTGTCGCCCTCAACAGCGAGGTCAAGTCCCTCAACGGCCATATCCTTGGCGCAGTCCGGCGCTTTTTCGCAGACCATGTCCATGTGCCCCTGAATAATGACAGGTTCCGCATCCTCATAGCCGGGCGTGGCGGGCGCGATAATTATTACGTTGTTCAGCTCGTCCTGATAATGCTCAAGCCCGCGCGTCTTGGCGAAGTTCACAAGATAATCGCTTATAGCCTTGGTATTGCCGCTCCCGTGCGGAATTGCGCACAGCTCCTCAAAAAAGCGGAATACACCCTGCGGCTCAAGATTTTTTAAAATGTCCATTTTATTTGCCCCTTTCTGATATGTGTTTTGCGGCTCATTCACAATGTTTAAGTATAGCCTAAAAATGCGGTCTAATCAAGCCCGGCACGGCCTTAGCTTTCTCGGTAAATGTGCCAGCCTCGCGCGCTTTTAGCTCGCGGTACATCATGATTGCGAGCGGCAGCGCGAGCAGGAACGAACAGACGTCGGATAAAGGCTGAGAAATGTAAACGCCCCAGATGGGTACACTCAGCACACGCGGCAAAATAAGCAGTGCGGGGATAAAGAAAAGCCCCTGTCTTGCCATTGCCAGCAGTGATGCCCAGCCTGTGCGCCCGATATTCTGGTAGAGCATGTTCGTCATTACGGCAAGCCCGGCCAGCCAGAAGCCGCAGCACTGACAGCGCATGATAGTCTGGCCAATGGCGATGACCTGCGCATCGTCGCGGAAGATGGCGACAATGTCTCCCGCAAAAATAAAGCCAATAATGTCCAGCACAATAAGAAAAACAAAGCTGACCTTAAGGCAGAATATGTAAGCCGTGCGCACACGGTCATAGCGCTGAGCGCCGTAATTGAAGCCGCAGATAGGCTGAAAACCCTGACCGAAGCCAATGATGGCGGAGAAGGCGAGCATCGTAATCTTGTTTACAACGGTGAAAGCCGCAACAGTCTGTGTTGCAAGGGCGGCAGAAGCCGCGGCGACTGCGGCACCGTTCAGGCACATGGATGAGAGGCTGTTGAAGCCCTGCCTGAACAGCGAAGGCAGGCCGCCCCGGCAGATGTTCAAAAGGTAGTAGGGCGTGGGGGAGAAATTGCGCAGGTGTATTTTCAGGCTGTCACTGCGCAGTGTACCGATGTATAAAAGTATACAGCTCACGGCCTGTCCCACTATCGTGGCGAGCGCCGCGCCTTTGATGCCCCAGCCTAATGCGAAGATAAATATAGGGTCGAGCACGCAGTTGAGCACCGCGCCCGATACGAGCCCCACCATAGAGAAAAAGGCGTTGCCCTGATATCTCAGCTGATTGTTCAGCACGCATGAGTGGCAGAACAACGTCGCGCCGCAGAGGATTATGCTCATGTAATCACCTGTGTAGCGCACAGTCAGCTCGTCGAGCACACCCCTGCGCACGCCCAGCACGTAAAGAACACCGCTTTTGAATACAAGCCCCAGTACCGTGATGAGCAGACCAAATAAAAGCGCGCAGATACTCCCGGTCGCGGCCATGACTTCAGCGCGTTTTACTTCCCGCTCGCCGAGAGAGCGGGAGATGTAGTTGCCTGAACCCTGCCCGAAAAAGAAGCCGAAAGCCTGAATAATCGCCATTATTGGCAGAACAAGCCCAACCCCAGCGGTTGCCTCATTGCTTATTTTTCCGACGAAAAAGGTATCCACGACATTGTAAAGTCCGCTGACAAGCATGGAAATAATGGTAGGCACGGCGAGCCTGCACACAAGCCGCTCAACCGGGGTGGTAGTCATGCGTATAAATTTTTGCCTCTCTTTATCTTCCATTTCCAAAGTCAAAACCTTTTTATTTTTTGATTAATTATAGCATGCGGTGTTGAAAGTCGCAAATTAAAAAATATCATATATCTATCAAAATCAGGCTTTTACCTGATTGACAGTTTTTTTGCATAGTGTTATCCTATAATTACACAGTAAAAAAGCGAAATGGAGAGCAAATATGAATAAGCATGTATTGTATTTCAGCCCAACCGGCGGCACGGAAAAGGTCGCGCAGATGATTGCTGACGAGATAAAGGGCAATGCCGTTGATATCACCATCTTCAACTATGACATGAGCTTTAATGAGGATGACTTGGTGTTTTTCTGCGTCCCCGTGTACGGCGGGCGTATCCCCGCGCCGATGCACAGGCGCATGGAGGATATACGCGGAAGCAGGACACCGGCGGTTATGGTCGCGGTGTACGGCAACCGCGCGGTGGATGACGCGCTGATGGAGATGAGCGATGTCGCGGCAAAGTCCGGCTTCAGAACCGTCGGTGGCTGTGAGATGATAGCGCCGCACTCTCTGGCGACGAACTACGGCGCGGACCGCCCGGATGCGTCTGACAAAGCGAAGCTTTGCGGTTTTCTTAATAAGCTCCTCGCCAAGGAGAGCTTTAC
>CAUABY010000168.1 GCA_958427375.1 uncultured Eubacteriales bacterium | reverse complement strand
GTTCATTTCCGCCACTGCTTCCTGGAAGCTGCTCTTGTCCGGTACTTCTACAATCTTAATGCCATAGCTTTCTATAGTTTTAATCTCTTCCGCCGTCGCCTCTTCCACCTTGCGGTTGCTGTCGTCGCTGACCGCCGCAAACTCCTCGGTTATAATCTGCTGGTACTCCTCCGGGAGTGTGTTCCAGAAGCCTTCTCCGCAGTAGATGCCGAGGATGTTCAGGAAATGGCTGGTCAGGGAGTAGTACTTATCGCCCTTCATAGACTGGTCAGGTCTGAGCGAAACAACGTTTTGCGGAACGATTTCAACCGCGGTGACCATGCCTGTCTCCAGCGCGTTGTACATATCTGAAACCGGCAGACCCTGATAGTTGGTGCCAAGGGCGGCAAAGGTGTCGGTAAAAATCGCGCTGCTGGGTACGCGGATGGAGAGCCCCTTCAAATCGTCAACGCAGGTAACGGGTCTGTCTGCCAGAATGTGTCTTGTTCCCACGGATATGAGGGGTGACACCGTGTGGATACCCTTGGCCTCCGCCTCTGCAAGCAGCTCTTGATAGAGCTCGGTTTCACAGAAAGCGTCGACTTCCTGATGGGTCTCGAACAGATACGGCGCATTCAGCGTCAAAAGCACCGGGCAGTAGTCCACCCACATGGAGGGGTCGGTGAAGTACATAAGTGCCGCATCACTCATAACGGCTTCCACGCCCTCCGCGTAAACCAGCATCTCGCCGTTGCCGTGGAACTTAATGTCAACGCAGCCGTTGGTTCTCTCTTTAATGCGCTCAATCGCCTTAAGGTGGTTGACATTCCAGACAGTGGTCGCCGCGTCGGTTGTGACCAGCTTAATTTCATAGACCTTCCCGTCCGCCGCAGCCGGCGCCTCGGTCTTCTTCTCCGCCGCGTCGGTCGCAGGTGCAGAATTGGAGTTTCCGCAGCCAACCAGACCGCCTGCCAAAATAATCATACACAATAATGCCGCTATTATTTTCTTCATAGTTTTTTACCTCACTGTTTTTTGATAGTAGGCTGCCAAATCAACGCGATTTGTCAGCAAAGTGTCAATTCCCATAGAGAAATATTTTTCAAAATCCTCTATAGTGTCTGCAAAATAGAGATTGCAGCATATTCCTGCCGCATGCATTTTTTGAATCAGTTCTTCGTCAAACATTCCCAGCCAGAACTGGACTTTGGAGCAGTCATACATTCGAGCCATCTCATAAATTCCGATGTCATCTGTCGGCAGCTGAATTGCATTGCGAGGTACTTCCGGGGCAATTATCTGCATCCATTCAAGCTCGTCCGGGGAACCGGAGAGATAGATATTGCTCAAGGCATTATGTTTTTCTGCTAATTTCACAAGTTCTCGAATCAGATATCCGTCTTTACCGTGCTCTTTTAAATGGATATTAAACACTATTTTGTTGGCAAATTGCTCAAATACTTCCTCTGCTGTGCAAAACGGAACCGTCCATCCATGCTCGACACCAATGTTAAGCTCTTGAAGCTCCTGTAGGGAAAAATTCAAAAGGTCTCCATGGCCGTTTGAAATGCGTTCGAGGCAGTGGTCATGCGACACAATCAGTTTTCCATCCTTCGTCAGCCTTACATCGAATTCGATTTCATCAGCTCCCATAGAAAGAGCCGCGGCAAAGGCCGGAATCGTGTTTTCAGGCATCAATGCAGACTGGCCGCGATGGGCGCAAAACTTTTTTCCTTTCATAACTCATCCCTCCTATTCTGTAAGTTTCTTTGAGGCATTTTTCTGATCCCCCTTTCTGAAAAATTTTTATTTTTAACATGTTGCCATGTTATTTACCATTGTTTAGGGCAAAAGAACAAAAAGAAGCAACCTCTATAAACAGACAGGTGAAAAACACTGTCTATCATAGAAATTGCTTACTCATTACTCTAGCTATATTCTAAAATAGAATTGTAGGTACAAATATATATTTTATATTTGTATGATACACGGTTTTATTTAATTTGTCAATCTTTTTTCGCTTCAACACTTTATCGGCAGCTTTCCTGTCATTTTATGGGTAAATCAAAAAAATCCAGAACCCCATTTCTGAGGTTCTGGATAAAACTAATCTTATTTAACTATCAGTGCTTCATCTGAGCGGCGACTTCTGCGGCGAAGTCCTCCTGCTTCTTCTCGATGCCCTCGCCCTTCATGTAGCGAACGGCGGTGACAAACTTGACGGAGCCGCCAAGAGCCTTTGCGGCGCTGGCGATGTACTTCTCTACGCTCATGGAGTTGTCCTTGACAAACTCCTGCTGGAGCAGGCAGTTCTCCTCGTAGAACTTGTTGAGCTTGCCGAGCACGATCTTCTCCTTGACCTGCTGGGGCTTTGCAGCCATCTTCGGGTCCTGATCCATCAGTGCGAGAGCAACCTTCTTCTCCTCTTCGAGCACGTCCTCGGTGACTTCACTCTTGTCCCAGAAGCGGGGGTTGAGAGCCGCAATCTGCATTGCGACGTCCTTGCCGATTTCGGTAGCGTCAATGCCGCCCTCAACTGCGAGGCTGACGAGCACGCCAATCTTGCCGCCGGCGTGGACATATGCGACGCTGGTGTTCTCGTTGAAGCGGACAAAGCGGCGAATCTGAAGATTCTCGCCGATGGACATGACCTTCTCAGGCATAATCTCAGCGACGGTCAGCTCGCTGCCGTGGTACTTGCAGTTCATAAGCGCATCAATGTCAGCGGGGTTCTCGCTGATGATGGTCTTGCAGATATCCTTAACGAAAGAAACGAACAGATCGCTCTTTGCGCAGAAGTCGGTCTCGCAGTTGACCTCAACCATAGCGCCGACGCCGCAGGTGGGGCAAACTTCGGCGTATGCCATGCCTTCAGCGGCAATGCGGCCGGCCTTCTTAGCGGCCTTTGCAAGGCCCTTTTCACGCAGCCATTCGACTGCCTTGTCCATATCGCCGTCGGTCTCGGTGAGAGCCTTCTTGCAGTCCATCATGCCGACGTTAGTCATCTCACGCAGAGCCTTAACGTCCTGTGCGGTAAATGCCATAACAAAATTCCTCCTATATTACTCACGATAAGGGGCAGATACCTGCCCCTTATTCTAACTCTATTACTCCTGCTCAGCCTCTGCCGCAGGCTCAACAGCCTCAGCCTCGGCATCGACGCCCTGACGGCCTTCCTGAACGGCGTTAGCCATGGTGGAAGAAATCAGGCGGATGGCGCGGATAGCGTCATCGTTTGCGGGGATAACGTAGTCGACCTCATCGGGGTCGCAGTTGGTGTCGACGATAGCAACGATGGGGATGTGCAGCTTGCGGGCCTCAGCAATGGCGTTGTGCTCCTTGCGCGGGTCAACGACGAACAGCGCCGCGGGCAGTCTCTTCATGTCCTTAACGCCGCCGAGGTACTTCTCAAGCTTCTCCATCTCGCCGAGGTGCTTCATGACCTCTTTCTTGGGCAGCATGTCAAAGGTGCCGTCCTCCTGCATTTTCTTGAGCTGTGCGAGGCGGTCAACACGGGTGCGCATGGTCTTGAAGTTGGTGAGCATACCGCCGAGCCAACGGGCGTTGACATAGTACATGCCGACGCGGGAAGCCTCTTCCTTGACAGCGTCGGTCGCCTGCTTCTTGGTGCCGACGAAAAGGATGCTCTGGCCGTTTGCGGCGAGGTCGCGCACAAAGTTATAAGCCTCTTCAAGCTTTTTGACGGTTTTCTGCAGGTCGATGATGTAGATGCCGTTACGCTCGCAATAGATGTACTCGGCCATCTTGGGGTTCCAGCGACGGGTCTGGTGACCGAAGTGGACGCCGGCTTCCAGAAGCTGCTTCATGGATACTACTGACATTTCATTTCCTCCAATAATTTTGTTTTTCCTCCGGGGATTTCAACCCCTCCACCAAGCCGGAGAACCGGCCACATGGGGGAAAGTCCGTCCCCGTGCGAAATGCTCTGATATGATACCAGAAATATTCCCATTTTGCAAGGGTTTCAAAAGCTTTTTTCGCAGATTTTCAAGAAAATTTTTCTCTATGCTGACGGGAGCCGACTCAGCAGCCCACGCGCCGTGTCAGGCGAGGTTGCCGGTGGCGTACATCGCCGCAGTAAGGGCAACGACGGGCGCGGTCTCACAGCGCAAAATCCGCTCACCCATTGAGCAGATGTGCAGCCCACAGATTTTGGCAAGGTCGGCCTCAAACTTGTCAAAGCCGCCCTCCGGCCCGGTTATGATGGCGGCGGTGGCTATCTCCCTGTGCGCGTCAAGCACCTCGTTGAGCGCCTCGCGTTCCCCGGTCTCGTACATGAAAAGGCCCAAGTCCTTTTTCACCGCCGCGTCGAACGCGTCCGCCAGCGCACCCGCCCAGCCGACCTGCGGGATGATGCCGCGCCCGGACTGCTTGGCCGCCTCCTCGGCTATTCTCTGCCAGCGCTCAAGCTTTTTATCCTTGTTGCCGAGCTTTGCCACACAGCGCGCGGAGTTGAAGAAAAGTATCTCGTCCGCCCCGGCTTCAACGCATTTTTGGATGATGTAGTCGGTCTTGTCGCCCTTGGGCAGGCCGCACAGCACCGTCACCTTGACGCTCGGCTCCGCCGGGCAGCGCACGACCTCAATCACCTCGGCTTCAACCTGCTCCTTGTCCGCCTTTACAAGACGGCATTTGTAGTCAGTGCCCTTGCCGTCGCATATTATCATGTCCTCGCCCGGACGCATACGCAGAACATGTACGTGTTCCGCGTCCCGCCCTGTCATAATCGCCATGCCGCCGAGTATGTTTGTCCCGGCCATAAAAAATCTTGGCATGCTTATCCCTCCGTATTTAGTTTATCGTCCTATATTTAGCCTATTATCTCAC
>CAUABY010000167.1 GCA_958427375.1 uncultured Eubacteriales bacterium | reverse complement strand
AAGCTGCATTTTGATACCATCAAAATGCTCGGCGGATGAAGCGGTCAAAAAAGTCAAAAAAGACTTTTTTGACAAGCTGAAGCGTCGGATGCTTCACACATCCGACGCTTTTTTCGTTTATGCTGCTGTAGAATTGTGTCTGACCAAAGCCGGGCTCAGTACGCCACGCCCCAGTAGATCATGTGCTTTGCTGGCTTGCCGCAGCAGGCGCAGACCTCACCCAAATTCTCCTGCGCAAAGGGGATGCAGCGTGAGGACATGCCGGCCTTTTCCTTCATGTCCAGCTCGCACTGAAGGTCACCGCACCACATGGTCTTGATGAAGCCGCCGTTCTTCTCCTGAAGCTCCTTGGCCTCCTCAATGGAGCAGGCGGGGTAGCAGTGCTCGTCAAGGTTCTTCTTGGCCTTGGCGTACAGGCCCTTCTGCACCTCATCGAGAAGCTCTGGGATGCGCGCTTCAAGCTCGTCAAGCGCCACGCTGACCTTCTCGCCGTTGTCGCGGCGGACGGCCATGCACACGCTGTTCTCAATGTCGCGCGGGCCAATCTCAACGCGCAGGGGCACGCCCCTCATCTCATACTGCGCGCACTTCCAGCCAAGGCTGTTGTCGCTGTCATCCAGCTTCACGCGGATTCCGGCGGCCTTGAGCTTATCATATATCTCGCCCGCTTTCTCAATAACGCCCGGCTTGTGCTGGGCAACGGGCACCACGATGACCTGAACCGGCGCGATGCGCGGAGGCAGGACAAGGCCGTTATTGTCGCCGTGGGTCATAATGATGCCGCCGATAATGCGCGTGGAGAGGCCCCAGGAGGTCTGGTAGGGGTACTTCTGCACATTGTCCTTGTCGGTGAAGGTGATGTTGAACTGCTCGGCAAAGCCCTGCCCGAAGTAGTGGCTCGTGCCGGACTGCAAGGCCTTCTTGTCATGCATCATACACTCGATGGTGTAGGTGTTCACCGCGCCCGCGAACTTCTCCTTGGCGGTCTTATTGCCGCGGATAACGGGCATGGCGAGGTAGTTTTCGCAGAGGTCCGCGTATACCTCAAGCTGGTGCAGCGTCTCCTCGCGCGCCTCCTGCTCGGTGGCGTGCAGGGTGTGTCCCTCCTGCCACAAGAACTCTCTGCCGCGCAGGAATGGGCGGGTGGTCTTTTCCCAGCGCAGTACGGAGCACCACTGGTTATATTTCATAGGCAGATCGCGCCAGGAGTGGACAACGTGGCTCCAATGGTCGCAGAAGAGCGTCTCGGAGGTCGGGCGGATGCACAGTCTCTCAGGCAGCTCCTCACTGCCGCCGACGGTGACCCACGCGCACTCAGGCGCAAAGCCCTCAACATGGTCCTTCTCCTTTTGCAGGAGGCTTTCGGGGATAAGCATGGGCATGGAAACGTTCTCGTGCCCGTCGCGCTTGAACATAGCGTCAAGAATGCTCTGGATGTTCTCCCAGATTGCGTAACCGTAAGGGCGCAGGATGAAAAGCCCCTTGATACCGGAGTAGTCAACCAGCTCCGCCTTGATGCACACGTCCGTGAACCACTGGGCGAAGTCAACCTCCATATCGGTTATCTGTTCTACCTTTTTGTCTTTTGCCATAATTTTTCTCCAATCATTCGCCAAGGCCCTTGCCTCGCCGTATTCTCTGTGTCAAGCATAACGCTGTAAAACACGATATAATATATTACCTTCCCCATTTTCCTTTGTCAACATAAAGCTCACGTCAGCTTAATTTTTCTTGACCTCGCGCCCCACAAAGGCTATAATATCATTGGTTTATGCCGTTTCGCGCGGCATAAGCGCAAGGCAAAATAATCCAGTCGGAGGTGACTGACATCAATAAGCAGAAATTTTTGGCCGAGCTCGGCAAGCTGCTGACCTTTATGTACGATGAGGACAGGCAGGACGCTCTGGCCGCGTACAGCCGGATGTTCGATCACGCCCGTGATGAACAGCTGCTGCTGCAATTTCTCGTCTCGCCGACGAGGCAGGCCGTGGTCATTGCCCGCGCCTACAACGCCCGTGAGCGCAAGCTGCAGGTCAACAGTCAATCCCGCGAGGGGCATTTGGATGACGCTGCTTCGCGTGATTACATGCACGTGCTTGATGAGCTTGAGGCGCAGGCCGCTGAGCATAACATACTCACGTCTGAGACTTCCGAGGCACAGCTGAGCATCTTTGATGAAGCGCTGCCCTCCAAAGAGCTTGAGTATCAGCCTTTCACCGCGCAGTCCGTTGAGCTGAGCGAGGACAAGCCGCGGCATGAGGAAGCGACCCCCGCCGCGGTGGAGGCACAGGCTGAGCCCGCGCAGGCCGTTGAGCCCGCGGCGGAGACAATAGCCGACGCCGAAAGCGGGAGCGAGGCTGAAAAGCCCACCGATAAAGCCGACGGCGAGGCCGCCGCAAGCGCTGAGGTGACGGCTGAAAGCGGCGCCGCAAGCGCCGAGGCGGGCCCGGTGAACACAGCGCAGAATCCGCCTAAAGCGGATGACAGCACGAAGCCGGACAAGGCGGATACCGCCGCCGACGGCGGCGCGGCAGAACCGGCGCCCAATTCCGGCACGGCAGAGGCCGTGGAGCTCGGCGGAGACGATGTGGACGCTTTCCTCTCTGAGTTCAGCATCAGCAATGACGAGCTTGCACTTGACGCACCCGCAGAGGAGGCGCAGGCCGTGCAGGCGGCCGCCGTGGTGCTTGACAATGGCGAGAGCAAGGCCAACAAGCGCCGTGACGCCAGGGAAGAGAAAGCCGACAAGCGCCGCGCGGCGAAAGAGGCCAGGCAGGAGGCTGGTAAAGCAGCCAGGCCCGCAGCTTCGGAAAAGCGCCCCGCGCGCAATGACAAGCCCGCGCCCGCGCCCGTCAAGGCCGGGCAGTCTGGGCAGCCGCTGGAGGCTGTTGAAATCAAGACCAGAAAGCCAGTCATCCCGCTCTTGATACTCTATACAATCATTGCCGTACCCGTTGTGGCGCTGTGCGTTTTGATCCTGCTCATCCCGACGCTGCTGTGTCTGGCGGTGTCCGCGCTGGCCGTCATTGTAGGCTGTGCCACGCTGACTTCGGCTTTCAGCGCTTTCACCATGTTCTCAGACGTGATGGTGGTGCTCGGTGCGTCACTGCTGACGCTGGCACTGGGGCTTTTGTTCCTGTGGCTTTTCGTGTGGCTCATCGGCGGCGCTATCGCTGGGCTTATAAACGCAATTATCAAGCTCGGCGGCAAGTGGTGCTATAAGGAGGTGCCGACAGTATGAGAAAAGGATGGCAGATAATCATTTCAGTCGTGCTTCTTTTGGCGATACTCGGCGCTGTGTGCATGGGCGTTGGCTTCATAACCGGCGCGGAAACCAGCCGCATCTACGCGATTTTTGACGACAAGTACAGCATATCCCTCTATTATGACTACATTGTCAATCAGCTCATCCCGGCGTTCCAGGAGGCCGGGGTAATATAAATCAATAACCGCGTTACAGCCGCTCTGAACGGGCGGCTGTTTTTATATGCTTTTCCACAGGCTTATAACACCGCGCTCATTGAGCTGGATGATAAGCACGAAGAGGACGGGGAAGATGAGCATGCCCCACACGCCGCAGACCTGCCAGCCCACATAGATGGCGAGCAGCGAGGCGATTGGGTCAAGGCCGATCTGGTCGCCCAGCAGCTTTGCCTGCACACAGCTTCGCACAAGGTTTATTGTACCCCAGCAGATGAAGAGCATCACGCCCCGGTAAACATCGCCCAGCATCAGCGAGTACAGCCCCCAGGGGATGAGCACGATGCCCGTGCCGAACACCGGCAGTGCGTCAATGAGCGCCGTGAGCGCGGCAAGCCCCGCCGCCTCTTTCACACGCATCATCAGAAAGAAGAGCAGCAGCTCAAAAAAGGTGATGAGCATTAAAATCAGCTGTGTACGCAGCATGCCGCCGAAGCTCGCCTTCAAATCATGTCCCACCCCGTCCCAGCGGCGGCGAAAGCTCTCCGGCAGCTGTGAGGCAAGAAACGCGGTTATGCGCGGGTAGCTCGCCGAGATGAAGTAGGTGCCTATCCCGGCGGTAACGGCGAAAAGCACAATGTCCGGCGTGCTCTGCGCGGCGCGGGCCAAAAAGTCTATAAGCCACTCGGACAGCATGCCCGGCAGCTCGTAAAAGCTCGCGCCCAGCGCGTCCAGCGCCATGCGCAGGTATTCCGCCACGCTCTCCGGCGCGCTGGAGAGATACTCAAATAAGCGCCCCTCAAGCCGGGCAAGATTATGCGAAAGCGCGCCCATCAGCTTTGGCACCTGCGCGGTGAAATCCGTCACGGCCTCCACGCCGCGTAAGGTAAGCCCCACCGTGAGCGCCACCAGCAGCGCCAGAACGGAAAGCGACAGCACAGCGGCGGCCGCGCCGCGCCGCCATTTGTGCCGCACAAGCGCGCGCACAGGCGTTTCAAGCAGCGCCGCCACCGCAAAGGCGAGGATAAACGGCGCTGTCCACGGCAGGATAAAGCGCACCGCGAGCCACACCCCGCCCACGGCCGCCGCGGAATATATCAACGCCTGTAGCCATCTCGCCGCCCGCTGCTGCATCATTGTTCACCCCGATTATGTATAGCAATATATATTAATGATATACATATATTTCTATCCGTTTTTCATCGCTATTATACCCGCACCGAAAAACTTGTCGCCGTATATAATGGTGCAGGAGGGAGAACTATGCTTATAGTCCAGAAATTCGGCGGCAGCTCCCTCGCCGATATTGAAAAACTGCGCCGCGCGGCAAAGATTGTTCTCGCCGCGCGGCACAGGGAGCAGGCTGTGGCGGTCGTGGTGTCCGCCATGGGCGAAACCACCGACACGCTTTTAAATCTCGCGCGGGC
>CAUABY010000166.1 GCA_958427375.1 uncultured Eubacteriales bacterium | reverse complement strand
TTTCAAACGAGCTGACAGCGAGGCTTGGGCGGCGCGTCGTGCTGACGGACGGGAAAAAGACCGGCAATATTGAGATTGTATTTTACGGCAGTGACGACAGAGAAGCGCTTATTGAAATGCTGAAAAGATTGGTATAATATTTATAAGAACAAAGAGTGAGAGGTAAAAAATCATGTTAGACATTAAGTTTATCAGAGAAAACCCGGAAATAGTCAAGGAAAACATCAGAAAAAAGTTTCAGGACGCGAAGCTGCCGATGGTGGACGAGGTCCTGGAACTGGACACGAAGAATAGGGCCGCGATAACCGAGGCGAGTGAGCTGAGAGCGAGCCGCAACACGCTCTCCAAGCAGATAGGCATGCTTATGGGTCAGGCGAAGAAGGACCCAGGCAAGCTGGAAGAGGCGGAGAAAATAAAGGCGCAGGTCAAGGCCAACGCGGAGCGCCTTGCCGAGCTTGAAAAGCTTGAGGAGGAGTACGCGGAGCGCATCCGCTATCTGATGCTGAACATACCGAATATCATTGACCCCAGCGTTCCCATCGGGCCGGACGACAGCGCGAATGTGGAGGTTGAGCGCTTCGGTGAGCCCGTGACGCCGGATTTTGAGATACCATATCATACGCAGATTATGGAGAGCCTCAACGGCGTGGATATGGACGCGGCCGGGCGCGTGTCGGGCAACGGCTTTTATTACCTGATGGGCGATGTTGCGCGGCTTCACTCGGCGGTGCTGGCATACGCGCGCGACTTTATGATAAACAAGGGCTTTATCTACTGCATCCCGCCCTTTATGATACACGGCAACGTGGTTGAGGGCGTTATGAGCCAGACGGATATGGACGCGATGATGTACAAGATAGAGGGCGAGGATCTCTATCTCATCGGCACGTCCGAGCACTCGATGATAGGCAAGTTCATTGACCAGATTATACCAGAAGAGAGCCTGCCGCAGACGCTGACGAGCTACAGCCCGTGCTTCCGCAAGGAGAAAGGCGCGCACGGCATAGAGGAGCGCGGCGTGTACCGCATACACCAGTTTGAAAAGCAGGAGATGATAGTCGTCTGCAAGCCTGAGGATTCCATGGCCTGGTACGAGAAGATGTGGCGCTACTCCGTAGAGCTTTTCCGCAGCATGGAGATACCCGTGCGCCAGCTTGAGTGCTGCTCCGGCGACCTGGCGGATTTGAAGGTCAAGTCCTGCGATATTGAGGCATGGTCGCCGCGTCAGCAGAAGTATTTTGAGGTCTGCTCCTGCTCCAATCTGGGCGACGCACAGGCGCGCCGTCTGAGAATGCGCGTAAAGGGCGCGGACGGCAAGAGCTATCTGCCGCACACGCTCAATAACACCGTGGTAGCGCCGCCGCGCATGCTGATTGCTTTCCTTGAAAACCACCTTCAGGCGGACGGCAGCGTGACCATCCCCGAAGTGCTCAGACCCTATATGGGCGGCGCCGCGCTGCTCGTGCCGAAAAAGTGAGCTTTAAGATAACTTAATAAAATTTCGTGTCTAAATAAAGCGATACTTGGTTTGATAACCTGGTATCGCTTCTTTTTTACATATAAAAATCACTCAAGAAATACGCAGTTAGCACTATATTGCTTTGTTCGTCGTAAAAAGTGTAATTATTTATCTAAAACTCGTTGTAATTTTTGTGATTATGGTCTATAATATATCCGTATTAAGATGATGGGGGAGCATCAATGTACCGAATTGCTATTGAGAAGCTATTAAAATGGAAAGAAAACAAACGCCGAAAGCCGCTAATCATCGAAGGAGCACGCCAAGTAGGCAAAACTTGGCTGATGAAAGAGTTCGGCAAACAGGCGTACGCTGATACTGTTTACATTAACTTTGACTCTAATTCAAGAATGGCAGAATTATTTGCATCCGATTTGGATACAGACCGGCTGATTATGGGATTGGAGCTGTATGCAGGGCGCAAAATTGACGCGAACAACACTTTGCTGATTTTTGATGAGGTGCAGGAAGTTCCGAGAGCGTTGTCATCGCTCAAATATTTCTATGAAAATGCACCACAATATCACATTGTCTGTGCAGGTTCTCTGCTCGGTATCGCATTGCATGAGGGCACTTCTTTCCCTGTTGGCAAGGTGGACTTCTTAAAGCTCTATCCTCTCTCTTTCAGAGAATTTTTGATGGCAGCTGATAAGGAGCGTTTTGCGGAGCTTTTAGATAAACAGGATTATCAGATGATTACAAGCTTTAGGCAAACATATATTGATGCCTTAAAGCAATATTTCTTTGTCGGCGGCATGCCCGAAGCGGTACAGAGTTTTGCAGAGAATAAAGATTTTAATGAAGTTCGTGATATTCAAAAGCGAATTTTGGCTGCTTATGAGCAGGACTTCTCCAAGCACGCTCCCAATGAGATTGTTCCCAGGATTCGCATGTTATGGAACAGCATTCCGTCTCAGCTCGCAAAGGAAAACAAGAAATTCATTTACGGTCTTGTTCGTGAAGGTGCCCGTGCAAAAGAGTATGAGACGGCAATTATGTGGCTTGCCGATTGCGGGCTTGTCCACAAGGTTAGCCGGGTCAATGCCGCAGGCATTCCTCTGAAAGCATATGAGGATTTAAAAGCATTCAAGCTATTTGCTGTGGATGTTGGACTGCTTGGCTGTATGGCAGGTTTGCGCCAACGTACATTACTTGACGGAAATGAGCTTTTCATAGAGTTCAAAGGGGCATTAACAGAACAGTATGTTTGCCAGCAGCTTAAAACCATTGAGGATTTAGGCGTTTATTATTACACCAACGACAGAGGTTCGTGCGAGGTTGATTTTGTTGTGGACACAGGCGAAAAGATTATTCCACTTGAGGTAAAATCGGAAGTCAATCTCAGAGCTAAGAGCTTGAAAACATACATGGAAAAATTTTCGCCAGAGGTATCTGTTCGCACAGCTATGACCGACTACAAGAAGGAAGATTGGCTCATAAATCTTCCGCTGTATGCGATTGAGCAGATTACTAAGCTGTAAAACCGCCTTTTTCTGCTGGCAGGAGCAGATATAAAAAAACTTAGTATTCTGCGTTTTTTTTAATAACTGTTTTATAAATCCCGTGTCCAAAGACGCGGGATTTTCTTATACATTTTTGTCTACATTATTATATTATAATTCTGCCGCAGCTATTGATTTAGGGCTGAAAATTTGTTATAATCAAATGATAAAATTTGCAGGTATAATGCCCTGACAAATATAGAGGATGAGCTATAGATGAATTCACTCAACGACATATGGCAGGAGATAATAAAGATACTGTCGACACAGCTCACGGCGACGGCGATAGACACATGGTTTGCCGACTGTGAGCCGGTGGAGATAGACGACTGCCGCCTCATCGTGCATACGACGACGGATTTTAAGCGCAGTATAATAATAAACCGCTTCGGGGAGACGATAAGAAACGCGCTGTCGGATTTGTTCTCGTGCGACTTTGATTTGACGGTGCTTGCCGGGGACGAGCTTGGCGAGTATCAGGCGGGTAAGCTGGCAGAGAGCGAGGATAACGCCCTGCCGGAGATGGCGGGCTATACCTTTGACCGCTTCATCGTGGGCAACTCGAACAAGTTTGCGCACGCGGCGGCGATTGCGGTGTCGGAGAAGCCGGGGCAGGCGTATAACCCGCTGTTCATATACGGCAACTCCGGGCTTGGCAAGACGCATCTGCTCTTGGCGATAGGTCAGGCAATCCACGAGAAAGACCCGGCAAAGAAGCTCGCGTATATAAAGGGTGATGACTTCACAAACCAGATGGTAAAGTCAATAAAAGACGGCACAGTGGAGGATTTCCGGCTCAAGTACCGCAACGTGGACTTGTTCCTGGTGGACGACATACAGTTTATCGCAGGCAAGCGCTCAACGCAGGAGGAGTTTTTCCACACCTTCAACAACATCTACGAGGCCGGGCATCAGATAGTGATAACGTCCGACCGGCCGCCGCTGGAGATGTCGCTTTTGGATGACAGACTGCGCACGAGATTTGAAGGCGGGCTGATGGCGGACATACAGCCGCCGGATTTGGAAACGCGCATGGCAATAACAAGGAACAAGGCTGCACAGCTGGGCATTATCCTCTCGGATGACGCGGTGAGCTACATTGCGGAGAACATAACGGCGAACATCCGGCAGATAGAGGGTGTAATCAAGCGCCTGACGGCGTACAAAGAGATTTTGGACGACACGATAACGATAGACTCCGTAAAGCGCGCGATAAAGGACGTTATACGCCGCGGCGAGTTCATACCGACGCCGGGGCACATCATCCGGGAGACGGCGCGCTACTACTCACTGACGGAAGAGGATTTGCGCGGTCAGAGCCGCTCAAAGAACACGGCGATGGCGCGGCAGATATCGATGTATCTGATGCGCTCGCTGACAAATCTGACGCTGAAGGACATCGGCGCGGAGTATGAGGCGCGAAACCACGCCACGGTCTTAAGCTCGATACGCAAGGTAGAGGATCTATTGAAAACCGACCCCAACATGGTGGCAACCGTGCGCGATATCACTAGCAACATAAATATCGCAGGCTGACGTCAAACGAAGTTCGCGGCGTTCCGTTTCCGTCGAGGCGACGAAAACTGCACTATGCTCTCTCCGTTTTCCTCTCCAAATTGAACCCGCTTCGCTGGGCTTCAATTTGGTTCAGGAGACGCGGAATCACCATTAAAAGTTTCGTCGGCCTTTACGAAGTTCGCGGCGTTTCGTTTCCGTCGAAACGACGAAAACTGCACTATGCTCTCTCCGTTTTCCTCTCCAAATTGAACCCGCTGCGCTGGGCTTCAATTTGGTTCAGGAGACGCGGAATCACCATTAAAAGTTTCGCCAGCCTTTACGAAGTTCGCGGCGTTCCGTTTCCGTCGAAACGACGAAAACTGCACTATGCTCT
>CAUABY010000165.1 GCA_958427375.1 uncultured Eubacteriales bacterium | reverse complement strand
GGGATATACACCGGCGGTGTGGTCGACAAAATACGCGTCAAATCCCGCGCGCTTGATTTCTTCCGGTGTCATGTTTCGCGTTAGCTGGTGGACGATGGTGCCGACCATTTCCAGATGGCCAAGCTCCTCAGTACCTATATCGGTCAGCAAGCCTTTAAGCTCCGGATATGGCATGGAATAGCGCTGGCTGAGGTAGCGCAGAGACGCGCCGAGCTCGCCGTGCGGGCCGCCATACTGCGAGATAATGAACTTTGCAAGCGCGGGGTTGGTGTTTTTTATCTGCACAGGATACTGCAATTTCTTCTCATATACAAACATTTCTCAGCCCTCCGTTGTCTGCCTATATTCCCACGGCCACGGATCGTCAAGCCAGACATACGACTCCATGCCGAGCATATCCGCGTGTGTGACCGGGCCGCAGAGCTGCACATAGCGCTCATGCGCCTCGCGCCGCAGGGCTAAGAAGGTCTGATACATGGCAAAAGCCTCTTTATCATCGCGGTGCGTATCGAGGTAGAGCGCAAGCTCGTGCGCGACAAAGCAGATTGCCTTAAACTCGTTCGCGGGCGTCCTCTCTACATCGCTGGGTACAATATTCATAAACGGCAGGTCAAGGCCGGGAAAAAGTGTGCCGCGTGAGAGCGCTTCGTTAGTCTCATACGCGGGATTGACGGACTTCTGCATGGGCACGTAAGCGGTGGCTAAAAGTCCGTTGTCGGGCAGCGCACCGAATCTGTATCCGTCGTTAGACATATTCCTGTTCAAGTTTACTCCTCCTTGGGATGGGGCGTGAAAACGCCTCACAACATACTATGTTGAAGAGAAGCAAAAAGTTAATGTCAGGCTGAGGCGCGGACATGAAAAATGACGGCAGAATTATTTTGCCGTCATTTTTAGCGGAGTTTTGAAAACTCAGCGTATCATTGTGTCAAATTCCTGCTCAGTGATAATCTCAATGCCGAGGCTTTCAGCCTTGGTGAGCTTGCTGCCCGCGTTCTCACCGGCGAGGACATAGCGCGTTTTCTTGGAGATCGAGGATGAAGCCTTACCGCCGAAGCTCTCAATTATTGCCGCGGCTTCGTTGCGCGTATAGTGCTCCAAGGTGCCGGTGAGGACAAAGGTCATCCCGGCAAAGCGGGTGTCCTTTATCTCTTCCCTGCTATCAAAGCTCACACCGGCCTCGCGCAAGCGGCCTATCAGATGCTGTGACTGCGGGTTTGCAAACCACTCGGTGATAAATGCGGCGGTAATCTCGCCTATATCGGGTATCTGGGTGAGCGCTTCAGCATCAGCCGCCATGAGGCTGTCGAGATTGGTATAGTGTATTGCCAAGACCTTCGCGGCTTTCTGGCCAACCTGACGGATGCCGAAAGCGCAGAGCAGACGGGCAAGCCCGGCTTCCTTGCTCTTTTCAATAGCGGCTATAAGGTTCCCGGCGGATTTTTTGCCCATACGCTCAAGCCGAGCCACAGTCTGTGGCTCAAGATAATATAAATCAGCTGCGGAGTTTACAAGGCCGCTGTTTATAAGGCTTTCGCACACCGAGATACCAAGCCCCTCAATATCCATCGCCTCACGGGAGGCGAAGTGCGCAATGTTGCGCAGACGCTGAGCGGGGCATTCCGGGCTTGTGCAGCGCAGTGCGGCGCCATCCTCGTCGCGCACAACAGGCGAGCCACATTCCGGACAGAAGCTCGGCATAACAAAGGGCACACTGTCAGCGGGGCGCTTATCCTTGTTAACGGAGAGCACCTCCGGGATTATTTCCCCCGCCTTTTGCAGCACAACGGTATCTCCTATGCGCAAATCGAGCCTGTCTATATTGTCCTGATTATGGAGCGTTGCGGCGGAAACAGAGGTTCCTGCAAGGCGTATCGGGTCGACAA
This sequence comes from uncultured Eubacteriales bacterium, assembly GCA_958427375.1. Taxonomy (GTDB): domain Bacteria; phylum Bacillota; class Clostridia; order Oscillospirales; family Oscillospiraceae; genus Limivicinus. The sequence goes on along the minus strand of CAUABY010000165.1, from coordinate 3,063 downwards.
GCACCTTTGGTGTGAGTACGCCGGTGCGCCCGACCTGTATGACTATATCGCGCACTACGCTCTCCTTGCGCTCAGGCGGGTACTTGAAGGCGACAGCCCAGCGCGGGGCCTTTGCCGTGCTGCCGAGCGCTTCTCGCTGGGCAAGGCTGTTTATTTTTATGACAGCGCCGTCCATTTCATAGGGCAGCTCTCCCCTGTTCTCACCCAGCCACTCAATACGCTGCACGCAGTCATGTATGTTGTCATAGCACACGTAAGGGATGACGGGGAAACCCATCTCGCGCATGGCATCAAGCGTTTCAGCGTGGGTGCTGTACTTGTGCTCGGACGAGTACTGCATGTTGAAAAATATGATGTCCAGCTTGCGCGAGGCAGCGACCTTGGGGTCAAGCTGGCGCATGGAGCCAGCGGCGGCGTTGCGCGGATTTGCGAGCAGCGGCTCACCGTTTACCTCGCGCTGGAGGTTGAGCTCTTCAAAAACCGCCTTGGACATATAGACCTCGCCGCGCACGATAAGGCGCTCAGGCGCGTTTTCAATGCGCAGCGGCAGAGAGCGAACAGTGCGGAGGTTCTCGGTCACGTTTTCGCCCGTGTACCCGTCGCCGCGCGTCGCGCCGCGGACGAACACGCCGTTTTCATACTCAAGCGACATGGAGAGCCCGTCAATTTTCGGCTCCACGGAGTAATTGTGCTCACCTGCAAGCATGGAGTCCATCCGCTCTCCGAACGCGAAGAGCTCATCGTAAGAGAACACATCCGTCAGGCTCTCAAGCGGAACCTGATGCTGCACTGGCTCAAACTGGCTCAAAATCTCGTCTCCGATGCGCTGTGTGGGCGAATCGGGCGTGATAAGCTCAGGGTGCTCGGCCTCCATAGCTTTCAGCTCAATCATGAGCTGGTCATACTCATAGTCGGATATGGCTGGATTGTCGTATACATAATAGAGCTTGGCGTACTTTTCAATTTTGCGGCGAAGCTTGACGATTTCCTTTTGTGCGTCCATGTCTATTTTACCTTTCGTTATCGTATGTTTAGCCTTACTGCATGTTGAGATATGTGTCCGGCACCTTACCGACGATTACAGTGTCCGCGATGAGGACATCTGTTGATACCTGTGTGTTCTCAGCTCCCCAAGGGACAAGAATCTGCATGTCAGCGGTGACGCGGAGTGTAATTTGATGCTTGGTCTGGTTTATCCCGGCGGTGACGATATTATTCATGAACTCGACGCGCGAGGACGAGAGCACCACGATTTTCACAGGAATTTTGACGCCACGCCCCATGAGAAGGCTTGCGCCGGTGAGGTTTCCGGCAGGGATGCCGATGGTGATGGTATTGTCCCGTGTTGAGTCCACAAGCTTATCCAGAATCCTGGAAGAGAGCTCGTTTATGCGCGCCATATTGCTGCTCACGGCGGTTACATCTCCGTTTTCGGTTTTTTGAAAGGTAACAAAATAGTCTCCCCCATATTCACCGGCGCTGAGAGTGTCAACAATCGCGTCGTTAATCTTCTCGGTAATCACATCTTTCGCGTCTGCTGAGGCAATCTGCGTGGAGATGCTTTTGAGATATATCGACGTGCTTATGATAAGCAGTATCAGCACAGCAATGCACATGAGAAGTCCTGTGCGCACTGCGCGGCGCTTGCTCTGAGGGCCGAAGGCTGTACTGCCGGGCGGATAATTTGGCCGTATTCTGCGGCGAAAAAGCGGTCTGTGATACATGGCGCACCTCCCATGTATCAAGTATATGCGCCTTACTTGTCCAACATGGCACTGACCGCCATCATTATTCCGAGCTTTCCTGACTCGAAGGTGAGGCCGCCCTGCATATAGATGTTATACGGCTCACGCATGGGGCCGTCCGCCGATAATTCAATGGACGAGCCCTGAATGAACGCGCCCGCCGCCATTATTACCGGGCAGTCATAGCCCGGCATGGGCCAGGGCTCCGGCGTGACGTATGAATCGACCGGTGCGCCGGCCTGAATACCAAGGCAGAAGCGCTCCATAGCCTCCGGGCTTCCAAGGCGCACGGTCTGTATAATGTCCGAGCGCTTCTCATCGATGCTTGGAGAGCTGGATATGCCGAGTTCGTCCATCATCGCCGCACAGAAAACAGCCGTTTTGAGTGCCTGCGCAACCGTGTGCGGCGCTAAGAACAGCCCTTGGAACAGAAGTCTGTTATTGCCCAGCGTTGAGCCGCACTCGCCGCCGATGCCCGGAGTTGTCAGGCGCATGGCGGCGCGCTCAACAAGCTCGGCTTTTCCGGCGATGTAGCCGCCTGTCGGCGCTATGCCGCCGCCGGGATTCTTTATGAGTGACCCAGCTATAAGATCTGCACCGACCTGGGTTGGCTCTATAATATCGGTGAACTCGCCATAGCAGTTGTCGACCATGATGTTCGCCGCAGGGTTTACAGAGTGGACGGTATCGCAGATCCTGCCAATCTCCTCGACCGTGAGCGCACGGCGTTCGGCATAGCCGCGCGAGCGCTGTATCATAACGCCGGTGACCTTGCTGTCCGCGGCGGCGCGGGCTATGGCCTCGTAGTCGGGGCTGCTGTCGGCGGCAAGGTCGACCTGAGCGTAATCTATGCCGTAGAATTTGAGCGAGCCATAACCGTCACCGTGGATGCCGATGGCACAGCGCAGAGTATCATAGGGAAGCCCGGTTACGGCGAGAACGGTCTCTCCGGGCTTGGAAAGGGCAAACATAGCGGCTGAAAGCGCGTGTGTGCCGTTTACAAAGCCGATGCGTACAAGCGCGGCTTCGGTTCCGAAAACCTGCGCGTATATCTTGTCGAGCGTATCGCGGCCAAGGTCATCATAGCCATAACCGGTTGTCCCGGCAAAGCAGGCCTCAGACACGCGGTTATCCTGAAATGCCTCCATGACCTTGCGCGTGTTGTACTCGGCAACAGCGTCGATTTCGTCAAAGCGGCGGCGGATTTTTGCCATTGCCCTTTCGGCCATATCGTATACTTCGGGTTTGATCTCACTTATTTTCATTATTCAAGCTCCATAACAATCTTTTTAAAGTGTTTTCCGCGCTCGGCAAAGTT
>CAUABY010000164.1 GCA_958427375.1 uncultured Eubacteriales bacterium | reverse complement strand
TACCGTGGTACCCGCGGCGCTGTCGCTGTCGGCAAAGGCGTAGTCCGGCAGAAAGGCGGTTTTCTCCTGCACAGCGCCCAGCGTATCTGAAATGCCGCTTTCAATGCCGAAGCACTCCTCATCAAGCCCCATGTTCTGGCTGTAACCGGCCTCAGCGTTTCCGAAGAGCGACCACTCCAAGCCGTCTGGATTGCCAGAGGCGAAGAGGGACAGACCGCCTGCCACGATGACCACCACAACAGCCAAAATGATAAGTGTGGTTTTCAGGGAGAAGCGCGCGCCCTGCCCGGCCGCGTCGGGCTTGATATCCATCAAAAGCTCCGGGCGTGCCTCATAGACAAAGAGCAAAACTGCGCTCGTGATAAGACCCTCTACAAGACCGATAGCCAGGTGTATGGGCTGCATGATGGCAACGAAGGTGCCGAAGGGCAGCTCGGTTATGCCGGAGAAAGTAGTCTCCAGAGTGACAGAAAATGCGCCGAGCTGCAAGGTGATAACGCAGCCGAGAATGGATGCAAACACGATTTTGCCCCTTGTGGCGGCTTTTGTGCCCATACCGGAAAACCAGTTGGACTTCATAATGGGCCTCCACAGCAGATAATAGCCCACAAAGCAGCCGTAGAATGCCATGTTCCATATGTTCGCGCCGAGGGCGAGCAATCCGCCGTCAGCGAAGAAGAGACATTGAATCAGAAGTATCACCGACATTGACAAAAAGCCCGCCTGCGGGCCGAGCAGTGCGGAGAGCAGCATGCCGCCGCACATGTGCCCGGAGGAGCCGGTGCCGGGAATAGTATAGTTTATCATCTGCCCTGCAAAGACCAGAGCGGAGGCCACGGCCATCGTGGGCAGCTTGCTGGGTTCGTCATCCTTGCGCAGTTTGTGTACGGAAACGCCGATTCCGGTGCCGGAGGCGACATACATCACGCCCGCAACAGCAGGAGCCAGCAGAGCATCAGCCATATGCATAGTATCAAACCTCTCTTAGATATGAATTTTCTTTGAATGTTCGATTTATTTTACCCTCTGGGAAAAGCTTCCGTAAGCCCCCTGGGGGGATATTTCGGCAAATTTTCTTTTGCAGAATAAATTATTAAAAGAAAATCAAAAAATGAGCAAATTACATCCCCCCAGGGGGCTTCTCTTCCTGCCGGTAAATCGGTATAATTGGATTAACTTGATGTTGCTGTCAAAAAAACATGACAGCAGATTACGATGAAAATACATAAAAAGGGGAAAAAGATGAAAAAGTTAGTTGCTCTGCTCATGGCCTGCGTAATGGTCTTTGGGCTCTGCGCCTGCGGAAGCTCCGCACCGGCTGAGGCACCCGCCGCCATCGCGCCAGCGGCTGATGAACCCCCTGCCGCCGAAGCGCCCACCACTCAAATTGTGATGGATTCCCTTGGCCGCGAGGTGGAAGTACCGCTGGAGGTCAACCGAATTGTCGCACTGTCTAACGTGCCGAGAATGGTGGTTTTCCTCGGCCTTGCGGACAAGGTCGTGGGCTACAGCGGCATGGAGCCTGACAAAGTAACCCCGCAGACCGCTTATGCCTATGCCGTCAAAGATATCTGGGCGGATGTTCCCATCGTCGGCACGGATGCCGGAGGCAATACCGACTATTATCCTGAACAGATAATCGCCGTCCAGCCCGATGTCATCCTCTGCGGCTATGCGCAGGAAGCGGCGGAGCAGCTCTATGCGCAGACGGGTATCCCCGTGGTTTCAGTTGCTATGGGCAAGCTTTTCCAAGAGGATTATAACGAGGCCCTGCGCCTCATCGCCAAAGTCTGCGGTGTGGAGGACAGAGCCGAGGAAGTTATCAACTATATAAATACCTGCCTTGAGGACTTGGACTCCCGCACGCGCGACATACCCGATGACGAGAAGCCCAGCTGCCTCTCCGCCGCCGCAACATTTAAAGGCGCACACGGCGTTGAGGGCGTGCGAGTAAATGACCAGGTCTTGGCCGCGGTCAACGCCAAGGACGTTACCGCGGGTCAGGCGGAGGGCGAGAAGTCCATGGAGGTCGATTTGGAGCAGATCTTAGCGTGGAACCCCGACTTCATCTTCTGTGATTACGGTGGAGTAAAGCTTGTTCAGAATAATGCAGTTGAAAATCCTGGCTTCTATGCCCAACTGACAGCCTATAACGAGAAGCGGATTTATCAGTACCCCTCGTCTACAAGCTACTATTCCAACGTGGAAATCCCCCTCGCAAACAGCTACTTTGTCGGCAAGCTCCTCTTCCCAGAGCGGTTTGCGGATATTGACGTAACAGAAAAGGCGAATGAAATCTTCAAGTTCTTCCTCGGTTTGGATAACTACATGGAGATACTGGAGGACAGCGGCTCCGGATATACTATGGTGGACTTCGGGAATAAATGATACATGATTAAAAATACAGAAACCATATCCTATGACGCACACATACGGAAAAAACGCTTTACCCTGTCAGCTGCCATCTTAGCGGTGCTGGCGCTGGGGCTATTCTCCATCACGCAAGGCTCAATTCAACTGAGTCTTGCGGAGATTATAAGAACCTTTTTCGGCAGGGGCGAACAGGCATCAAAAACCGTTGTTTTCGGCATCCGCCTGCCGCGCGTGACAGCCGCCATTCTGGTGGGTATAGCGCTGGGTGTGACGGGCGCAGTGATGCAGTGCGTTTTGAATAACCCCCTGGCCTCCGCCTCGACGCTCGGCGTGTCGCAGGGCGCGGCTTTCGGCGCGGCTGTCGGCATATTGTTTTTCGGCGGCGGCGTTGTGGCGGGCGGCTCCGCCAATGTAGCGGTGGCTGTGGATAACCCGTATATTGTTACGCTGTGCGCCTTTATTTTCGGCTCCATCTCCACGGTCGTGATTTTGCTGCTCTCGCAGCTAAAGCGCAATTTAGGCCCCGGCGGGCTGGTGCTTGCGGGCGTCGCGCTCAGCTCTCTGTTCACGGGCGGCAGTACGCTGCTTCAATATTTCGCGGATGAGACTAAGCTATCAGCTATCGTTTTCTGGACCTTTGGCAATCTGGGCGGCGTGGGCTGGAAGCAGCTGGCGGTTCTGGCGGTCATCGTGTTTGCAACGATGGTGTATTTCATCTTGAACCGCTGGAATTATAACGCCATGCGCAACGGCCCGGAGGTTGCAAAAAGCCTCGGTGTGGACGCGCGGCGGCTGATGCTTGTCAGCATGGGCATCTGCTCGCTCACGGCGGCGGTGTCCGTAGCCTTTGCGGGCATCATTAGCTTTATTGGCCTTGTCGCCCCGCATATAATGCGCAAGTTTGTTGGCGACGACTATAGGTTCCTGGTGCCCTGCTCCGCGGCCGGGGGCGCACTGGTGCTGCTCGCCGCCGATACCTTTGGCAGGCTAATCATCCAGCCTGTTATTCTCCCCGTGGGCGCCATAACCTCATTTCTTGGCGCACCTGTCTTTCTCGCACTGCTGCTGAAAGGAGACGACAAGACATGATAGAAGTCAAAGATATCTCCTTTTCCTATGGCCACAACAGGAAACTGGTTTTGGATAAGGTCGGCTTCACGCTGCAAGCGGGGGAGTGCATGGCGATTTTGGGCAATAACGGCGTGGGCAAGAGCACACTGCTCAAGTGTATTGACCGCATCGAAAAACCCTTTGAAGGCTCGGTGCTGGTGGAAGGCAGTGATGTGCTGCACAGCCCGCGCGCTGAGCTTGCAAAAAAACTTGCTTATGTGCCGCAGCGCTGCAACGCCTCACACATCATGGTTTTTGACGCGGTGCTGCTCGGCAGAAAGCCGTATATAAAGTGGGACGTTACCGAGCAGGACAAAAAAATAGTCTCGGATATTCTCAATCAGTTTGAGCTGGACGGATATAAGGCCCGGTATATGAATGAGCTATCCGGCGGTGAGATGCAGAAAGTTCTGCTCGCCCGCGCCGTGGCACAGCAGCCGCGCTTTCTGCTTCTCGATGAGCCGACCAGTAATCTCGACCCCTATAATCAGCATGAAATGCTCAGATTAATGCGGGACTTGGCGCGCAGAGAGCAGATTGCCATTGCAATTGTTATCCACGATTTGAACTTAGCCCTGCGCTACTGTGACCGCTTCTTGTTGCTGAAGGACTCCCGCGTCTACTCTTTCGGCGGCGTGGAAACCGTTACCCCGGAGGCGATCGAAGCCGTTTACGGTATGAGGGCGGAGATTATAGAGCACCAAAGCCACAAGATTTTGGTGCCGATGGAAGAAAGCGTATAAGAAAGGACGAGTATTATGGACGAAAATAAGGAATTATGGAATAAGGCCGCGGCCTTTCACGGGCATGTCTGCCCCGGCCTCACCATAGGCTATAAAGCCGCACTCTATGCAATTGAGCTGCTGGAGCTGAAGTTTTCCGAGGATGAGCGGGTGGTCTGCGTGTCGGAAAACGACGCCTGCGGCGTGGACGCGATTCAGGTAATTTTGGGATGCAGCGTCGGCAAGGGCAATCTGCTCTTCCATATGACGGGTAAGCAGGCCTTCAATTTCTATAACCGCACTACAGGGCGCTCAGTGCGCGTGATACTCAAGGACGATCCTCGCGTGATGACGCGTGATGAGAAGTTTGAATATTACCAGCAGAGTGAGCCGAGGGACATGTTTGACGTTACCGCGGTTAAGGTGCAGCTCCCTGAGCACGCGCGGCTTTTTAAATCCTGTAAATGTGACCGATGTGGCGAGAGCACCGGAGCAAACTGGATTCACCTCTTTGGCGAGGAGAAGCTCTGCCCGGACTGCTTTGTGGCATACGACCGCTTCAAGGTGTGAACAAACACTGCGTTATGTAAACTAAATGCAAAAAGCCGCTGAAATGCTGGGTGCCCGTAAAACAGGAAGCAACAAATTTTCTATGACTACGGCACCTGGCAGTTGAGGTTAGCAAGAAAGAGAGGTCCTAAACTAAAAGTTGGGGTAGGTGGACGAACGTCCATCAACACCCAACTT
>CAUABY010000163.1 GCA_958427375.1 uncultured Eubacteriales bacterium | reverse complement strand
GGCGCGCGGCAAAGCCTACCCCTGCCGTACAGCTCCGACACATAGCCGATGCACGCCCAGCTCAGCGCGGACACTGCCGCGCATACCAAGTCCCTCCCGGCGGGCGCCGCCCCCGCATGGCCGCTGACTTCAAGCCGCAGCGCACCGGGGCGTTTTGTCAACACGGCCTCTATCATACCGGCATTACCGACTCCGCCGCGCGGCGGCGGGCGGCATCCGCACCCGCGTTCACACCCTTGAGGCGGGATACCGCGCCGCGCCCTTTCACCGGCGCGCCTTGCCCATAGCTCTCGCTGAGCATGGCGGCGAGGTTTTCATCGCCGGAGGCGCGGGCGAGCTCCAGCGCTGTCCGCTGTGCCTCGCGCAGTTTCTCAAAAAGGCGCTTGTTCTCGGCAATTTTCGTCATGGCAAAGTCCTTGCCGTCAAAGTCCATCATCTCAATGCAGGCAAGCGCCGCGTCCGCGTGCTCAGGCTCAAAAAAGCCTGCGGAGTAGAATTGCAGCGCCATCTCGTTCTGGCTCATGCGCGAGTAGGGCGAGGCCTTGACCGGGACAACGGAGATATCGAACTCCGGCAGGCGGCAGCCGAGGTCATAGTCTGCCGCAAGGGCTGTGCCGCCCATGCTCTGCGGCTTCAGGCCGCTGTTTGAGCAGCTGAGAAACTCCATACCGCCGTTTTCGCCCATGATGCGAAAGCAGCGCGGCACATCGTAAAACTGGCGGATAAGCTCGATGACGAGGTGGATGACCTTTTTGTACGCGCGGTAGGCGGCCTTGCCCGCGTCGCGGGAGAGCTTGCTGCCCGCCTCCTGCATCGCGGCTATGGCGGAGGCCGCCGTCGCGCCGCCGGTCGTGCCGCCGGAGGACACATCGCGGTTGCCTGTAGTCTCCTTGAGCTCGTCAATCTTGTTGTTGATAACCGTGACATAGATGCCGTCAAGGCGGCTTGAGGGCACGGGCATAATGCTGTCCGTGCCGAGTGCGCCGTCAACATGGACAAAGTCCTTGCTCAAATCGCCGTACTCGCGCTCGTTCACACTGCCGTCATTCCTGATAAAGTGCCGGGGCTTGCAGTTAAACAGCATGTTCTGCATTATCGCCTGGTCGCCGCGGTCAATGTACTCCTGCGTGTTCTTGCCGATGTCCACATAGCCGAAGCCGCAGGGCGTGCCCTTAGTCTTGTACATGGGGTCGAACACGAAGGGATACAGTCCGTGGTCATACCAGCCGGTCTCCGCAAGCGGGGCGCGGAGCACGGTGCCGTCCTCGCCGAGCGTGGGCTCGGTCTCGTTCTCGGTGGCGAAAAGCGGCTCCGCCTGCCCGGCCACAAACTTGCAGTAGTGCAGCACGCGCCTGCCGCCCTGCCGCTTTTTGTAATACCAGTCGACCAGCACGCTCTTGCCGGTGGTGTCAACGCTGTCGTCGTACACATACTGCGCCACGTCCAGCGGTGCCGCGCCCAGCTTACCCGCAAGCTGTGGGTACTCCTCTTCCAAAAGGTCATTGTCACGCAGGCTCACATAGAACAGATTCCTGCTCTGCTGGATGTCGGTAACGCCGCTCTCCCAGAAGAGATTTATAACGTCGGTCTGCACGATATCTATATCGCCGAGACCGTTGAGCTTGTCGGCGTCCCAGAAAATCCCGTATACGCCCGTTCCCGCAATGAGCTTGTCGTCCATCACGCCGGAGTAGACGCTCTCAAAATCGCACTCGTCGAGCACGACGGGGATGACGGAGGAGAGCATCTTTGCCTCGTCCACATCGCCTTGCTCGCGCGGCAGTATGCTCGCCGTGGGGTATGCGTCCATGGCATCGGCGTGCTTGTTGGCAATGGCGTTGAAAAGCCACGCGCTTGCCGGCTCAATCTGCTCCTTTTTCGCGCGGCGCAGGCACTCCCACTGGCGCAGCTTGTACCACTGCTGGTTTTCCACAATGCGCCGCTCAAGGTTGGCCTTGCCCGCGCGGTATTTCAGAAGCACCGCATAGGCCTGCCGCACCTCATCCTCGCCTATGACCTTGCGGCGCGGCGCGTCTTTCAAGTTTTCATCAGTCATTTATGATCTCCATTCTTTTAATAGGGCTTGCCGCGGGGAGCTGTGCGCCGTCAATATCCAGCAGCAGCTTCAGCTTGTCCTCGCCCTTTTCGCGCTCCGGCAGGCGGGGCTTGATGGGGCGCGACATGAAGAAGTAGCGCGTCTCGTCGGCAATGTGATCCTCCCCGTCGCTGTCCAGGTCCTCCACGCGCTGTGCGTCGTACTGCAAAAGCGGTATTGTGCGGATGAAGGCCGTGCAGTTTTTGAACACGTACATCATCGGGCAGCCGTTCTCGTCAAAGGCAAAGCGGTAGTGCAGCTGCATCCAGCCGGGGATGCGCGCATGGTCGCCGGGGGCGAAGTACACCCCATGGCGCGCGGCGCAGGCCGCTATGCTTTCGCCGGACGAGCCGTCCCAGATGGCGGGGTCAGCCACGCCCGTGATTTTCTTCCCCCGCAGCCAGCGGTGCTCACGCTCCGTGCGGGCAATCTCGGTGAACACCTTGTCCGGTGTCCAGCGTACACCCTCGTTCGGCGTGTCCGTGCAGCCGTACATCTCCAAAACGCGGTAGGCCACGCCGTCATAGTCCATTGCCCACCAGCCGCAGGAGAAAGGGCGGTGGTAGCCCCAGTCGAACGAGCGGTACAGTTTCCAGCCCTCCGGCAGCTCAAAAGGCTCAATCACATGCGTCCAGCGCCGGTCTATGTAGTGCTCGCGGCGGTCGGCAAAGTCCTCAAAAAACTGCCCCATGTGTACGTCCCAGCGCCCTTCAAGCCAAGCCTCGCGCAGCTTCGGCGGCAGAGCCTCAAGCTGACGCAGATAATCCGGCTGGGCTTGCATGAGTGCCTTGTTGTCGCGCACGCCCGCCTGAATGAAGCTGTACTCCTCCGGCCGCTCCCCGGCCTTGTAGTTCCGGTCAATAAAAAGGCGCTTGACCCACTGGTGGCCGACGCCGCCGGGATTGCAGGTGAGATAGCAGCGCTTGGGCATCCCGTCACAGGCGCCGCGCACGCAGGCCGATAGTACGCGAAACTGCTCCTCGGTAAGCTGTGTGGCCTCGTCAATGTACATCACGTCGCACTCCGTGCCCTGAAAGTTCAGCAGGTCCTTGTCGTTTGCACAGTAGCGGAAGATGATGCGGCTGCCGTTGGGCAGTGATATTTCCTTGCGCGTGTCGTTATAGGCATAGCAGCCCTTTGGCAGGAGCTGTAAAAAGGGCTTGATGTGGTTTGCGTACAGCTCTGGATAACTGCGGCGGATGATAAGCTCGCTTATGCCGGGATAGCGCGCCGCCAGCAGCAGCGCGTTTACGCGCACAGCCCAGCTCTTCCCGCCGCCGCGCGCCCCGCCATAGGCCACGTATTTGTGCGTGTCGGCGAAAAAGAGCCGCTGCTTCTCGTTCGGCGCGGGTATGTCAATTACATACATTTTCTCTCCGCGCCCTCGCCGGCTGTACCGCCGCCCGCATTGTCCGCTCCGCCGCTGCTGTCCAACCCGACGCTCTTGGTAACATCCGCGCCCGCGTCCTCAATGCGGATAACAATTCCTCCGTTTCCCGCTGTATCCGCCGCGCCGGGCGGCTCGTCAATGAGCTCTTTCAAGTCCTTGAGCGCGCCCGTAATGTGCCTCAAGAGCTTGGGGTCGTGCTCAGCCTCGTCAATGGTCCTGCCCACGAGCTCCACCGCGGCATCCGTCATGTCCATAAACCGGCGGCAGCGTTCGGCCTGCGCGCCGGTGCCGCCGGTGTCATTCGTCATTTCAATTTTGCTCTGCCGCCCCCTTTCAGTCGTACTTGCTCCACAGCATCTTCGCTATCAGACAGCTGTCCCACTCAGCACAGCAGTAGCGCTTTTTGTACTCGGCCGCGCTGCCCGCGAAAGCGTTGTGAATAGCGCTGTTCTTCTCCACCCCCTCGCAGTAGATAACGTTCCTCTCCTCCGCCCTGTAAAAAGGGCACTGCGCCTCATAGCTGATTGTATGTCTCCCCATAAGCTGCCTCCTTGTCTGAGCATGCCCACAGCCAACGCGGGAGACACGGCCAATCCTCGCCGTCCCATCCGTCGCCGCCGTCCGCGGCCGGATAGCCGAAAGCGGCCGCGCCACGTATGTACTCCGCATCTCTTATCTGCCGCAAAGCATTCCCTCATCTTGTCGTTATGTCACGAAACGTGACCGTCAACGTGCTGAAAAAACACCGGCACATTTCCGGCTGCCGCTTCGTCCCATGCCGCGTGTCCGCAGTCACGTCTTGTGACAATATGAAGTATAGCATCGGTCAATTCTAAAGTCAATCCCCGCGTTGAGGCAAAAACAAAAAAATTTTCTTTACAAATATCACGTTTTGTGATATTTTGATTCAAGTAGAAAGGCAGGGAGAACTATGTCCTATTTCAGCGACACGTTGATACGTCTGCGCCGCGAGGCGGGCTTAAGTCAGCAGCAGCTGGCAGAGGCGGTGGGTCTTTCGCGCAGTGCCGTGGGTATGTATGAGACGGACAGGCGCGAGCCGGATATTGACACACTGCGGCTGTTTTCGGAGTATTTCAAGGTGGATATGAACACTCTCACTTCCCCCCGCACGGCGGAGGACGCGGAGATGACAGAGCTTTTGGAGACCTTGCGCAGCCGTGACGATATGCGCATGCTCTTTAAACTCGCCAAGGACGCCACGCCTGAGGATGTGCGCCGCGCGGTGAAGATAATAGAGGCTCTCTACGATGAATGACTACTTCGTGCGCCTGATTGAGCTGCCCATCCGGGTAGAGGGCGTCACGGTGCCGAACTCCGACGGCAGCTTCAGCGTGTATATAAACTCCGCGCTGTCTGAGGCGAAGCGGCGTGAGGTTTTGGAGCATGAGCTTCGCCACATCTCGGCGGAGCATTTTTATCTGGATATGCCGGTTGAGAAGATGGAGCGGCAGGCCGCGGGCGAGCCGCTGAATATAGCCCTG
>CAUABY010000162.1 GCA_958427375.1 uncultured Eubacteriales bacterium | reverse complement strand
TGTACACGAGGCGGGCCTTGCCCCCTCGTGCTCCCCTGCGGCTCTATTTTCTTTGCATTGCAACATAGTTTTTTGACAGTCTCACGCGCCGGGAAATTCCCGGCGCGCTTTTACTTATAAAAATTTTTCCTACATGCTTCAGGCTCAAAGCTTACCACATGCTTCAATCTCAGAACTTGCCGCTGCGGCCTGTTCCGCCGCCTCCGCTCTCGCTGCTCGAGCCGCCTGAGGAGTCGTTGCTCTTCTCGATTGTGCGGCGGGTTTCGGTTATATGGGTGAAGCGGTCATAGCTTCGGGTCAGTTTAATTTTGCCCACGGTATAGGCGTCGGCCTCCACCTTTTGATAGACCGTTTTCATTCTGCCCTTCATCACAAGGCACACCGCAAGAGCGATTATTATGGCAAGGCCGATGGGTAGGACTAAAGAGGCGCTCTTTTTAACCGGTGCGCCCGCTTCCGCCTTGGCAAGATACTCATTGCAGGCGTTTACATAATCGGAAAAGCCGCCGTACCAGTCATTATCCCGGAAATTATCAAGGAAAACCTGTTCCAGCATTTCCTGCCCATCCGCGTTGAAGGCATAAGCGGCGGTGTCACCGGTGACGAACATAGCCCAGTCGCGCTCGGCCATGCTCAGAAGCAGAATGATGCCATTGCGCCCCGCGCCGCCGCCGAAGCCGTTACCCTCAAAATTATATAATTGGGTGGTGACTTCGTACACACTGCCGGTGCCGTAATCCGTGTAGTCATCCACGGTGACAATGTACACACCGCAGCCATAGCGCTCTGAAACGCTCGCCGCGCGTTGCTCAAGCTCCGACCACTCGGCAAAGCTCAGCAAATCCGCAGAGTCGGCAACATATTCCATTTGCGCGCTTATCTGCTCCGGTACGGGCTCAGCCGCCGCGAAAATGCCGACAGACAACAGCATCACAAGCACGAGGATAAGACTAAATAATCTTTTCTTCATCTTCATCCCTCCTCAGTGCATAAGCAGCGAAATAAGGCTGCCAATCACGCCGAGCGGCACGGAGATTGCCGCGAACATCCCCCAAAATCTGCCCCAGCTCATGGGCAGGTCGCCCACCATTTTGCCGGTCTGGCCATTCATGGCGAAGAGATAGTCTTTGCCGTTCCACTTGGTGTTGAGCATCCACACGGGCATAAGCGCATAGTGTACCCTGCCGCGCCTGAGCCGTGAGCTGCTGCTCACGCGCACACAGGTATCATAGCCATGCACCGTGCCGCGCAGGGCGGCATCGAGCGAATTTTCACAGCGCAGATCGGCGCGTTTGCGGCTGTCATCCACGCTCACATCGTACTTATCCGCTAAAAAGCCCGGCAAATACGCCGTTGAAAACTGCACAAGCTCTCCATAGTTATAGGGCTCAATGGAGTCCATATACTCATCAGGCATCTTGCTCGACGCGTCTACGGGTATCTTTTGAAAGCGGACGCGCCCCTCGCGGTACACGTCGTAATGCCGCGTCTCGGTAATCTCCTCGTCGCCGCGATTGTAGACGCGTATGCGCGTTGTCTCATAGCGCGCGCCGCCCTCGGCCGCGCCGTCGAAGAGCCAGAAGGGCACATACACGCCCTTTATCTCGTTGATATGATTCTCTTTTGTAAAGGCTTTGGGCAGCAGGGGCTTGCCCTTGTAGTGCTCTTTGAGCGCGTTCACCGCGTCATCCTTGCTGAGCTTGAAAGGTATGACGAAGTCCGGCTTCAAGGCCCCGGCAAACTGCCCCAGAACCACCGTTGGGTTGCCGCAGTACGGGCAGGAGGTTGCAGCCGTGGAGGCATCACAGATAAGCTCCGCACCGCAGGAGGGACAGCTGTAGGCCTTCATGCCATCCGCTTCAGTGCCCCAGTCCAAACTGAAGCCGGTGGTGTCCCACTCGCTCTCCTCCGCGCCGTCCGCTGAAAATTCGCGTTCCTCTATGGCCTCTTGCTCGGCGGACTGCTGCGCCGCCGCCTGCTCTGCCACTGCCGCCTCATTCTTCGGCGCGTACAGCGCCTCTATCTCTGCCACATCAAAGCTTGAGCCGCAGTAATCACACTCAAGTTTACCTGAGCTGCCAACATAGTGCAGCGGCCCGGTACATGACGGGCACTGATAGTTTGTGACTTTTGACATATTGTATCATCTCCTCTTTTCCGCTTTTCAGGTAGCGCGCGCCCGCCCGCGTCGGCCGGGCGCGCGCCGTTAATACTCAATGCTCCATGGAATCCGGCATGGATGCGCCGCTCTCTATGAGTGGCAGGTACCAGTCGCTATAAAAGGTGGGGATGTCATCCTCGGCAACATCGTTCCAGCGCATTCCCCACGGGCGCAGGTATATCTCATAGTCAAGGCTGCCACTGTCCGTCTCCATACAGCCGGTAGCCCAGAACATGTCGGCATATTTTGCGATGCCGGGGTCTACAATCCAGTCCGCATGTTCAAGGTTCTGCTCTAAAAACCAGCCGTCCTCGGACATGACCGTGCCGTGCTCACTCGTTCCGGCAGAGTTGAGGCTGATTTGCACATAGCCTGTCGTGCTCTCGGCGCGCGGGGCGTCCTGATCCCAGATTTCTATTGTGCCGGTATAGTCCGCGCCGATGTCGATAAAGGCGCAGGCATTCCACCAGTAATCATCATACGGCTCATAATCCCCGGAGGCTGCTGTTATGTGCCACCAGCCGTACCAGCCGCCGTTCCACCAGTTTAGAAGCTCATCGTCGTCCGGCGCGGGGTCATTTACTGTCGCCGGGACGCCCGCCGCGCTCTCTGCGGGGGCTTCGGGCTCGAATGCCGTTGGTACATTCTGCGCAGCTGCCTGCTCGCGCGAGATTGCATCAAGCTCAATGGCAAAGCTCAGCTCATCGTCACCCGTTATGGTTCTCAGCCGCACTTCAACGGAGTTCTTCAAATCGCACAGGGCAAAAGCCGCGCAGACCTCTGCCGTTTCGCCGGGGTCAAGCTCGGCAAGCTGGCTGTTCGACACAAGCTCCATAGTGTCAGCGTCCGTGTACACTGCGGCGCTGCCGATGACAAGGCTGTTTTGCAATGCCGTCACAGCGATGTTGAGTAAGAATGAGGCCGCATCCGCGCTGTTGTTCGTAAAGCTCAGCTTCACGACAAGCGCGTCTTTGCCGCGCGAATCCTGCGTTATATACGCGTCTTTATACCCAAGCTCAAAATCTCCGAGCGTGATATGCTCCGGGTCGGCGGCTTTTTGCGCGCCGTCACCACAGGCCGCGAGCGACAGCAGCATAACTGCCGCAAGCAGCATTGCCAAGGCTTTCTTCATATTATGATCCTCCCGTCTAATTCCACAGGGTTTCCGAACTCTGCACAGGGATAGGGTCTATGTCACACAAGGTCGCCGCTGTCAAATGGGTCGCCGCAGTCAGGGCAGAACTTGGGCGGATGCGCGGGGTCTTTCGGCTCCCAGCCGCACTTGTCGCACTTGTACTGCGGGACGCCGGCCGGCTTTTTCGCGCCGCACTCGGCACAGAACTTGCCCTTGTTCACAGAGCCGCAGTCAGGGCAGGTCCAGCCCGCGCTGTCAGCTGGACGGGGCTTTCCGCACTCCGGGCAGAACTTGCCCGTTACGGTAGCGCCGCAGGCGCATTTCCAGCTATCCCCGGCAGGTTTGGGCTCAGGCTTCTTCGCGCCGCACTCCGGGCAGAATTTGCCCGTCACAGTTGCGCCGCAGGAGCACTTCCAGCCGTCTGCCGCGGGGGCGGCCTGCTGCTGTGCCTGTTGCTGCTGAACACCGGCGGTGTAGAGATTCTGCGCGGCGCCGAAGCCACCCTGGCCCATGCCGACCATGCCCATGCCCATGAAGCCGTTCATTGCCCCGGCCTGATTGCCCGCAGCGGTCTGCATAGCGTCGGCAGTGGCGTTAGTCATTCTGCCGGCCATCATAAAGGGGTTAGAACCGACTGCAGCCGCGTCCTCAATCTCGTTTATCCTGCGCATGTCGGCCTCAGTGAGCGTGATGGGGTTGAGCGCTATCTTGCCGACAGAGATCCCCCTGTTCTCTATCCACTCCTGACGCAGGGCATTGTTCATGGCGGTCTTGAGTTCATTGGCCTTGGCCGGAATCTGCGCGGGGCGAAGCTCCTGCTCGGCCAGCGCGCCGAACGCGGGCTGCAAGGCGTCTATAAACTCCGCCTTGAGCTGACTGTCAATCTGCTCTCTTCTAAACTCGTTTGCCACGTTGCCGCAGAGGCGGGTGTAGAAAAGCAGGGGGTCGGTAATCTGGTATGTATACACGCCGTTGCAGCGGATTTGCACGGTTCTGCTCATGCCGATGCGCTTGTTTACAACCTCGAAAATGATGGGGCTCGCGGTGCCGAATTTGTTGTCAATAATCTCTTTGGTGTTGAAGTAGTACACGCGCTGATCCTTGCCCGTGTCGCCGCCATAGGTAAAGCGCTTGCCAATGGTTTTGAAAGTCTCCTTGATGGATTCGCCAAGCAAGCCGGAGAAGATGGAGGGCTCGCTCGAAGTGTCATAGGTGTATTCGCCCGGCTCCGCGCACACGTCCACAATCTTGCCCTGCTCGACAATTATCATGCACTGCCCGTCGGCCACGGCGATGCCTGAGCCGTTGGTGATGATATTGTCATTGCCATACCTGTTGGACGAGCGCAAACCTGTGCGCTTTTGTCCCTTAACCATTAATACGTCGTTTGAGAGTGCGTCACAATAGAAAAATTCCTTCCACTGGTCGGCAATAGTGCCGCTGATTGCGCCAAGTCCCGCTCTGATAAGTCCCATAATAGTGTCCTCCCGTTTATTTTATTTTTGAATTTAAATGAGTATCATAATCTAAAATATATTATATTGTAGCTACCCGCGTATGTCAACACATTGTCAATGTATACTTTGGAGTATTTTTTGATTTTTTCATTATATATGTTTGGCAGCAATCACGCTTTTCCGTGGAAATATACTGTTTTCTTGTCGTGAAAGGGGTATAATGATTATTTAACTATACTGGGGAACTGCAATGGTAAAACAGACCGCGGGCAGAGATGCCCTGAATGATTTTGCGC
>CAUABY010000161.1 GCA_958427375.1 uncultured Eubacteriales bacterium | reverse complement strand
GAGGTCATCGTTCTTGCGGTTTTGCTTCACCCATACAAAAGCCACGGTCTTATAGGAAAAGCCCCAAGCGTCAATGACTTCAAATGCTTCCCGCAGGCATGGGAATGTCGCCCATATAAAAAGTGCGCAGTCTTTGTCGGCGATTTCTGCAATTGGAAGCGCCTTGATGTCCTCAATGTCCATTGTTGGATAATGGCTTTCCGCAGAACGCCCTTGGCCTTTTTTTGAATAGGTTCGATAATGCCACGGCGGGTCGGCGTAAATTATTTTGTATTTATTCATTGCTACCGTCCTCCGAGTATGTATCAAAGTAATCCCACGGTATAATTACATTCCGCTCTTTCAAGCACTCAGCACGAATTTCTTCTTGCGTTAATACGTTCTGAACAATCAGCAAATGGATTGCGTATTTTAAAGTACGCTTAGTAATTCGTCCAGTTTCCCAATCAAAATTTATGTATTGGTTCAGAAACAGGTAAATCCGATACTGCAATGGTGTTAAATATTCAGATGGATGCTGCATACTTTATTCCTCCTGATGCAGAAGTTTGTCCATGAAACGCTTCGCCTCCTTGTCGTATTCAGCGTAGCTTTCATATCTATCCAGAATATCAGCGTATTTACACGGCGTCTCTACTTTGCATTTTTCGGTGCAGTAAAGGCAGCCGTATTTTTCCCTTTTCTTTGCAATTTCCGGCGTTGCATACTTTCTGAACGGTCTGCCGGGGTCAGGAACTCTGTTCTTGCACCCGCAGGACTTGATTTCGCCAGAACGAAGGTCACTGCCACGCCTCACAAACTCTCTTCCGCAATACGGGCATTTACACACCCACCAGACCGCCGTGCTTCCAGTTTTTTTCTCCGCGCGTCCGACAACAAGAATCCCATTGACATTTTCCCCTGTCATATCAATCAGTGCATTGCTATGATGCCCCATATTGTCCTCCTTGCTTTGTATATTTATTCAGTTCTCCTGCAAGTCCTGTGCAGAAAAACGCAGGAGATACCCTTGTTCTTTGACATGGTTAGCCCCCGCCAAATCCATTTTAGCGCCACACCCCGGACAGTATGGAGATTCTTGCGAAACTCGGCTTTCGCAAACGCTGCAATGAGCACTTGGCAGATTAAATGTTCCTGTAGAAGAGTTGATGCTTTGGACTTCCTCGTGCACCCACCAACCATGCACTACCAGCGCAACGTCGGCGGCGGGAATTGCTCGAATGTACACCGACGCATTACGGAGCATTTCTTTCTGCGCTGGACTTTTCGCTGGAGTGTTAAGCCTCCTAATTACCGATAGCGCAGACTCTCGTTCTATGTATTCAGCCATTGTTTACCTCCGGCGGTTCAGGAAGCGGTCTCCAGTGGGTGACTTCAATATGCTCGTCGGGGTATTTTTCGTTCATTGTGCGGATGTATTCACATCCCCAACAATAACTTGTAACCCACTCCCCATTATCGCAATAACCGTAATAGATGTTATGCCATGTCTCCTTCTTTTCCTTGTGCTTGCCGTATGTTTCAATCTCTCGCGTATATAGCAGTACGCCCTGCTCATCATTAGGCAGTCTGTCTTTTACGCTAATCCACTGTAGCTTTTTAAGTTTTTCCACTTCCACCGGCGAAAGCCCAGTGTCCTCATATTCAGCAAGCTTATTTAATGCGCGCGTCAAAGCGTTACTT
Source organism: uncultured Eubacteriales bacterium (assembly GCA_958427375.1). Lineage (GTDB taxonomy): Bacteria > Bacillota > Clostridia > Oscillospirales > Oscillospiraceae > Limivicinus. The sequence goes on along the minus strand of CAUABY010000161.1, from coordinate 3,377 downwards.
TCGCTGAAAGACAACTCCGAATACAATTCTGGCATGATATCGCTTAGTGCAATTAAATCCGCGTTTCCGTATTCATCCCATTCAGTTAATCTGTTCATAGTCAATCCTCCCCAAATCTTCTTTTTGTCACAGCAATGCAAAATTCATCAATCTCACTTGCCCATAGGCAGCATCCTTTGCCGTTCAGGCTTTCCCAAATCAGCGGAAACCCGCCTATTCCATCGAATAAACTACCAAGCGTTGCGCCCTCTGGCAGATACGCGCTTATGCGCTCCAGCAGCCAGCACCAGAACGGGAGTGCTATGGAGTTGCCCAGCGCCTTGTATCGCGGTGTGTCTGCGGCCTTGTGCTTCTTGCCTTTGCTGTCTACCCAATCGCCTATATCCGTCCATCCGTCCGGGAAACCCTGAAAGCGCTCGCATTCCAGCGGCGTAAGGCGGCGAACGATGCCCTCGGATATCGGATATGTAGCGAGGTCATATGCGTGAGGGTCTTGTCCTTGCGCTCTCAGGGTATATGCGGCAATCGGCTGTTCATGGTTGCAGTTTAGGGTCGGGCACTTGTCAACCTCGATTTCTGCCCCAGCTTGTCCCGTAGCCATCGTGATTACGGTATTGTTCGCATTTAAGCTTTTACTCGTAGCCGCCTGTAGCGTTCCTGTTTTATTCTTCACAGTGTCATTCCTACAATCCAACACGAGAGCGGTATAATCTGTCACTCTGCTCTGATGGTCACCAGTCAGTGTACACACAATTTCTCCCTCCCCATTTCCTCTTGCGTCATATACTGCCAGCACTGCAGGTTTGTTGCCGCCGCACTCCGCATTAAGCGTGGGCGCTCGCTCTTCTTCAAAGCCGATACTTCGTGCTTTCACGCTGTTTCCGAGCTTGAACCCTGCGCTGTACACAGGCGAGTTCGGACACTCGGCTACTATATGACGGTCGGCGGAGGTCAAAGTAGGGGATGGGTCTCCGTTCTTACCGACACCAAGACCGTTGCCGCTTCCGTCGTTTTTGCGGCTCACGCCGCCGCCCTGGTACCGCGCGGCTTTGTCATTGATTGGATATACACTGCATACCACAGGCTGATTATTTCCACTCATGCCCGTTGCGGCGGTCAGCGTTGGGGCGCGGTCGTCTGTTCTTATTTCCGCTCCGCCCTGCTGAGTTGCCATACAGATTATTTCTCCTGCATCTGCCTTGTTAGCGCCTCTTTCAGCGGTGCGGGAAGTTCCCTCCCTCGCCGCTCCGCTCTCCGCAATATCCCCGCGCAAGCCTTTTGGCTCAAACAATATTTCTGGGGCGCTGAGACCTCCAAAATCTGCGACAACCGCGATTCTACGACGGCGTTGGGGCACTCCCCAGTATTGAGCATTGTGAAGTCTCCAGGCAACGCTCCACTTTCCCAGTTCATCATAAAGGCATCCGCTGTGCGGCCAGCCTTTTTCAGGCGCAGGCACATCGGGTGCGTCCGGCTCGACGATGCGGACAATTTCCGTAAGGACAGCTTGGAAGTCTTGGCCTTTGTTGGAGCTGAATGCTCCGGGTACGTTTTCCCAAACAAGATACCGGGGTCGAATAAGTTCATTTGCCCGTCCATTACGTTGTTCATTCTCTATCATCTCCTTTATTATCCGTATTTGCTCCATGAATAGTCCTGACCGCTCACCGGCAAGCCCTGCTCTTTTTCCGGCAACGGATAAATCTTGGCAAGGTGAGCCTCCTGTGATACACCATACCGGCTCTATGTCGTAGCCGCTGATTTTCTTGATATCCCCTAAATGCTTCATTCACGCCACCTTCTCTGTCTTTGGCGCAAAGATGGTACGAGCTTTGTCAAGCCTGCTGCTCACAAAATTTCTGCGCATTGAAAGTAAATATTTGTGCACATATAACAAGTAAGTCAGCCCGTTCTGGGCTGACTTACTTTTTTTCATATCGAATCTTGAGATTTTTGTGGAAACTTGCCAAAAACGCGGGCGTTGTTAGCTTCATTTTTGTCGCGTGTGGACTTGACAAACTCATTATCATCTTCGCACCGAATACAAAACAGGAGGTTTAGTAATGGCGAAACTTGATATCATTGTCCCTGTTTACAAAAGGGGCAAAGAAATTATTCCCACCGTACAAAGTCTTTCACTGCAAACGCAGAAAGACTTTGCAGTTTATTTCGTCTTTGACGGCGAAGAGGCCAAGGACGAAGTGTCAGCAATTCAGAACGTGTGCTCCATCTCGGCTCTGCCAGCATTTCACATCGTAGGGATGAAACACGGAGGCGTTGGGGCGGCGCGTAATCATGGCATCAGCGCTTCCTCTTCCCCCTACATCATGTTCCTCGACTCCGACGATTTGCTTTTGCCAAACGCCGTGGGAACCATTATGAATGCCATAGAACACGGATTTGACATGATGGTCGGCAAAACCATGCGCGAGGCTGCGAACGGCAATTTTGAAGTTGTGGGCGGTGAGCAGATGACGTGGATTCACGGGCGAGTATATTCAAGACAATTTCTCAACGACTATGGGATAAGCTTTCCCATACTTCCGATGTGTGAGGACTTGGCCTTTAATATGCTCTGCGCGGAATTTGCCGAAACAGTACCGCAGACACAGTGGCCTATACACATTCAGAGGTATACACCCGGCTCTCTGTCACGCTCTGACGGTTCTCTCCATCTCCAAGCGGAAACATACATAGAGGCTTGCATCTTCTATGTGGAAAGGGCAAAACGAAGCCGCTCTCCTTATGAGTTGAAGTTACTGCCATCTGCGTTGGCCGCTTGCTACTACTATCTTGATTCTGTGAGCCGAGAGTTTCCTCACGACCACAAACTTTACTCTAAAATGTGCGAGCAGTTCATACGTCTTGTTGATGTAAGTTGCCTTAGCGAATTAAACACTCTCCCTGAATGGGAAAATCGTTTTGCGATGGCGCTTGCCACGCCAGCAAGACCGTTCAACAAGATATACGCGCCCGAACTCACATTTGAGCAGCGCGTAGCAAATGCAAGGAGGAAAGTCAGCAATGGGACAAGCGCTTAAAATGTGTGTACACTGCGACCACCAACGCGATTGCGATATCTGCCCGGATTTGCATGAATGGATTATAGAGCACATGAATCCAAGCGATGGGGACTATCAACGCTTTCTGGCTCTGCGCCGCAGGGCAATGGATGTGTCTATGTCTGCGTGGTCTTTCTGCAAAACTCCGTTACCAGCTATGATTGGCGATAGTGAATTTCGAGTAGCAATGGTTTTCCCTGATTGTTACCGAGAATGTGAAGAGGGGCGGTCAGATAAACCGTGCGGGTTTTACATAGAGCAGTCATACTATAGCGGTGACGGCTGGATTAAAATTCGTGTTTGGTCTGGCGAGAC
>CAUABY010000160.1 GCA_958427375.1 uncultured Eubacteriales bacterium | reverse complement strand
GCTCGGCGGCTGAAGCGGTCAAAAAAGTCAAAAAAGACTTTTTTGACAAGCTGAAGAGCGTGTCGGCCATAATGAGGCCGACACGCTCTTTTCAAACAGGGGAGGGGATACCACCTGCTATGCCTTTCAGGCATGCTGCGGATTCAAATAAAAGTATTAGACATTTGTACTGCAATGGTATAATATGTGTCCGTATAAAAATCGGACCGGCACGTAGGTACATAGTCGAAGCCCGCATGGCAATATGCCCGGCTGAAATTGAATTATTATATGGAGATGACATTTTATGAGTAAAAAATTAGTGGCGTATTTTTCCGCAAGCGGAACTACTAAGGTCGTCGCTGAGCGTCTGGCAAAGGCAGCGGGCGCAGACCTCTTTGAGATTCGCCCAGCAGTGCCCTATACCAGCGCCGACCTCAGATGGACTGACAGCAACAGCCGTAGCAGCCTTGAGAATAACGACCCCGCATCCCGTCCGGAGATTGCCTCTAAGCTTGCCAATATGGCGGATTATGACACCGTGTTTGTCGGCTTCCCCATCTGGTGGTATACCGCACCCCGCATTATTGAGACCTTTGTTGAGAGCTATGACTTCTCCGGCAAAACTCTCGTACCTTTCGCAACCTCCGGCGGCAGCGGCATCGGCAATACCGCGGCCTCGCTCAAAAAGCTCTGCCCCAACGCGAATTGGGACAGCGGCAAGCTTTTAAGTCGCGCCTCCGACAAGGAGCTTGCGGCATGGGCAGATAAGTTCTGAAACGCATAAAGTTAATACCAAACAGGAGCTTTCCGATTTGCAGGAAAGCTCCTGATTTTGTGTCTATATCTACATAATATAGTTAACATAAAATATATTACATAATATTTTATACCTGATATATCCCGTACCATTGCGTTTTTGCCGCATCCTTGGTATCATAGTAAAAAATGAAATTCGGGAGAATCCGCTATGGAAATAAGGGTGCTTCGCTATTTTTTGACCGTTGTCTGGGAAAAGGGGATAAACCGCGCGGCGGAGGTTTTGCATATTACCCAGCCCACGCTCAGCCGCCAGCTCGCGCAGCTTGAGGAGGAGCTGGGGGTGTCGCTTTTTCACCGCGGCGCGCGCAAAATCACCCTGACAAGCGAGGGAATACTGCTCAGGCGGCGGGCGGAGGAGATACTTGCTCTCGTTGACAGAACTGAGAAGGAGCTTTTGGAGAAAGACGGGCAGGTTGAGGGCAGAATAGTTATTGGCGGCGGAGAGCTTGCCGCCATGCAGGAGCTGCCGGAGCTTATAGCGCGCTTTCGTGAGCGGTATCCGCTTGTCAACTTTGACCTTGTCACAGGCAATGCCGACGTTATAAAAGAGCAGATGGAAAAAGGGCTTATTGACATAGGCGTTCTCATGGAGCCGGTGGATATGGAAAAGTTTGATTTTATTCGGCTCAATGGTAAAGAGCGCTGGGTGGTTCTGATGCGCCCGGATGACCCGCTGGCGGCAAAGGAGGCTGTGAGCGCGAAGGATTTGAAGGATAAGCCGCTCATTCTGCCGCGTCGCAGCAGTGTACAAAATGAGGTTCTCAACTGGCTGGGGCGCTATTACAGCGAAAGTCAGGTGCTGTTCACCAGTAATCTCACCACCAACAGCGCTTTGATGGTGCAGCGCGGGCTTGCGTATTCGCTGGTTATAGAGGGCTCGGTGCCATTTTGGGACAGAAGAAAAATCGTCTGCCGCCCTTTCTTGCCAGAACTCACGGCAAACAGTGTGTTCGCGTGGAAAAAGCGGCAGCCGTTCAGCCTTGCGGCGACAAAATTTATTGAGCATATTAAATGTTTTTTAGGCATAACTCAGGCATAAAAACTAAGTATTTGATATAGTGATTGTCTCTGTTATAATATGGACGCAGTGAAAAAGCGTATTTTGCTCTTCCTCTGCACCTGTTTTTGCGCGTAAAAAATTTTTTGACTGTAGAGTTTACAGGAGGTTACAACTTAAAAATGGATAGCTCTATCTTAATGGGTGCTGTGAGAAACTCTTGAAAAATCTAAAAAAGTATATTAATATTATTAATCGAGATAGTGTAAAAACTTTTTAATATCAACATTATAATGGAGAGTGTAATATGGACAAAAAAATTGTACCCGGCACCGGCGGAGACCGCTACATCCCCTATAATGAGCGCAGCGGAGAGACGTCCGTTGTGTATTTCACCCGTGATTTGTCCGCCGCAGGCCTCAAAAAGATGTATGACCGCATCAGCAGCCGATTCACCGGCAAAGTGGGCGTAAAGCTCCATACCGGCGAAAAGCACGGCCCGAATATTATCCCGCGCCCGTGGGTCAAAGAGCTCCTTGCTGAGAAGCTGCCCGACGCCGCCATAGTCGAAACCAACACCTACTATGAGGGTGACCGCTATACTACCGAGCAGCACCGCGAAACGCTTGAGGTCAACGGCTGGAACTTCTGTCCGGTTGACATCATGGATGAGGACGGCACCGTCATGCTCCCTGTCAAGGGCGGCAAATGGTTCACCGAGATGTCCATGGGCAAAAATATCCTCAACTATGACTCACTCTTCGTCCTCACCCACTTCAAGGGTCATGTTCAGGGCGGCTTTGGCGGCTCAAACAAGAATATAGGCATCGGCTGTGCTGATGGCAGAATAGGCAAGGCCATGCTCCACACCACCCCTGGCTCCGATGACATGTGGGATATCAAGACGGAAGAGTTTATGGAGCGCATAGTGGAGTCGTCCAAGGCAACGATTGACCACTTTGGTGAGCATATTGCCTATATCAATGTCCTGCGCAACATGTCGGTTGACTGTGACTGCGCCGGTGTTGGGGCAGCGCCGGTTGTCACGCCGAACATCGGCATCCTCGCCTCCCTCGATATCCTCGCCATTGACCAGGCCTCTATTGACCTTGTCTATGCTCTGAAAGAGGACGAGCATAAGGATATCGTTGAGCGTATCGAGTCGCGCCACGGTCTGCGCCAGCTGACTTATATGAAAGAGATGGGCATGGGCAACGATAAGTATCAGCTTATCGACGTGGACAACGGCGATGCTGAGATAAGCTTGGCGGACGCTGTGGCGGATGTCAAGCCTTTCAAGCCGCTGGATATTTTCGTTTCCGATAACTGAAATTAAATAGCAAAACACGGGCAGACCATCGCTGATGGCCTGCCCGTTTCGCATTTCCGTGCCTTTCAAGCGGGCGAAAAATTTGGCTGATTTTCATATCTTGTGTAAAAACGAATTTTTGTTTACCAATTGTTGATAAATCCGCACCGCGATGGGATTAATATAACTGCATATGAAACAAAGAGGATTAGGAGGCATTTGATATGCAAGGTATTAAAAAGCAGCTCGGCGGGCTTGCGGGGTCGCTGTTTGGGGTGCTGGTGGGCATTTTGCTACTGATAAATCCCGTGGCTTTTACCTCCGGGATAATAGTGGGCGCGGGCGTAATTCTGTGTATAGGCGGCTTGGGCTTCGTATCGCGCTACTTTAGGAAAGACCCTGTAACAGCATCCCTTGAGCAGGACTTGTCCAAGGGGCTCATCATGCTGCTTTTAGGCGTGTTCTGCATCGTTAAGTCCGAGTGGTTTGTTGCAACCTTCCCTGTGCTCACCATGTTTTACGGTGCCTGCCTTTTGGTGCTGGGCGTGGGCAAAATCCAGTGGATGGTTGACGTTTTGCGCATGAAAGGCAGAAGATGGTATCTGCCCGCGCTCAGCGCGGCAATCTCTCTCGTGTGCGGCGCTGTCATACTTGCAAGCCCGTTCAAAACCGTGGAGGTATTGTGGACGTTTACCGGCGTGACCATAATTGTTGACGCGGTTTTTGACATCGTCTCCATCCTCTCCCGCGGCCGGGAAAAAAGCGAAAACACCTGAGCTATGAGCCAAAGGTATATACTGATAAACCAAGCGAGACTTGTAAAAAAGTCTCGCTGATTTTATAATATGAGACAGTAAAATAAACATAGGAGAAATTATAAACATGGATAAAAAAGTTTTGGTTATATCCGGCAGCCCGCGCAAGGGCGGCAACTCCGACATACTCTGTGATGAGTTTGTGCGCGGCGCGGTTGACAGCGGCAACGTGGCGGCTAAGGTTCGCCTTCAGGAGCTGAACATTGCGCCCTGCCTTGCCTGCTATGCCTGCCGCGGCACCGGCAAATGCGCGCATGATGACGATATGGCCGCGCTTCTTGAAAAGATGGTGCAGGCGGAAGTTCTCGTCCTAGCGACGCCGGTGTACTTCTACTCCCTCTGCGGCCAGATGAAAACAATGATAGACCGCACGCTTCCCCGCTATACCGAGATTCGTGATAAGGACGTGTACTTCATCGTCACAGCCGCCGATGAAAAGCCCTGTCTTGAGCGCACGGTTGAGGCTCTGCGCGGCTTTACGGACTGCCTGCCAGGCGCAAAGGTCAAAGGCGCCATCTATGGTTCTGGCGTTTATCAGAAGGGCGAGGTCAAGGCTGCCAAGGCCATGAATGAGGCGTACACTCTTGGCGCAAGCATTTGAATGTGATATAGTATAATTAAGAGGTTAATTTGTTACCCCAGATGCGAATTGTCAAGGACTTTTTCATCAAATTTACGAAGAAGTCACATTCTGCGGACTTCCTCACGAAGCATACGCTTGATTTTGTTCTCCATTGTTTCTTTGGCGGTCTCGCAGAAATGGACACGCACGATATAGGTGGTCTTGCAGATCTGCTTTCTGACAGTCGGGCAAGAGGTACTGTTGGTTGAGGTATTGTTCATGCAAAATCCTCCTTTAAATAAAAAATGCCCGGTGACTTTTCATCATCGGGAGGTGGTCGGTATGATGGAACAAGGCAAGGCGGCAACATTAAGGTATCTATAAAACCTTTGCTGTCTTTGCCACGCTTGCCTTGTTCCTGCGTCAGCTTCGGAGATAACAGACCGAAGCGATAGCAGACTGTCCTGCGCTTCGCTTAGTCTGCGTGACACTCAGATGAAATAATGCTATCGGCTTTCAACTCCTTGTCTCTGTTTGCTTGTCTGATGTGGATGATCGCCATGTGACGGACGGCTCGCTGGACTTCGGACAGAGAAAAGATGTGTTCC
>CAUABY010000159.1 GCA_958427375.1 uncultured Eubacteriales bacterium | reverse complement strand
CTTTTCAGCTTGCAGGGGGGTTCTCTTATTTCAGCATTGTTTTTCCAGATAAAACTGATAGAAGTTGAACACGTTCCGATAACCAAATCGAAGCCCAGCGAAGCAGCTTTGATTTGGAAAGGAAAAACAATACTGTCGGTCAATCAGGCACTGCTTGCGGTGCCTGATGACCTCACAGTGTTGTTTTGACGTCAGCCGTACTGCTCAGCCATATTGATGCTGACGCGGCTTTGGATTTGCCGCGCGGCGGCGGCGGCCGTGATGTCGCCCGCGAGATAGCGCTGGCCGACCTCCATTATAATCTGGCGCAGGCTCTCATCCTTGTAGGCGAGGGTGCAGTGTGTGCGCTCCATGAGGTCAAAGAAAAGCTCGCACTGCTCATCCGTGAAATTCTGCCTGTTGTAGCTCTCCACCACGTCATATATCACCGGCATGCCGCTACGCGTATAGCCGGATTCGTCCGGGATTGTGAATTTGCGCTGCTGCGGTTCGGAGAGAATGTATTTTATAACGCCCCACGCGCCGCTCTTGTTGGTGCTGTTTGCCGGGATGGCCATGGTATAGCAGGCTTTGAAATCGTTCGGCAGGTAGTAGTAGTGTATGCCCTCGCCGCCGTTCGGCCAGCCAACGGGTACGCAGGCGGTGCCAAGCTGCTCTTCACGCCACGTCATGCCGTTTGCGCTGTTCGGCCATTCCGCATACAGCAGGAAGTCCTTGCTGTCGCTATCCGGGTTCGCCTTGAGCTCACCGCAGAGGGTCAGAAGCTCTATAAATTCGGCGCTGTCAAAGCTGCAAGTGCCCGTGTCCCTGTCGATAAAGGCGGCCAAGGCCATGGACGCAGTATTTTGCAGCGTGTCATAGCGAAGCTGCGCTTCATCACCAAAGCGATTATCCAGCACAGACTGCACCTGCGCGCTCTCGCTCACTATCCGCTTGCAGTCATCCACCGTCAGCCCCTTGCCGTCACCCACGAGCTCTGCGGGCGCGACCATGGTGTAAATCGCCGCGCTGTTCCAGAGTTGCTTGAGCTGGCCCTGTATGCTGCTGCCCTCCAAAAATCCGGGTATAAAGCTGCCGCGCGTCAGCTCCGCGTCCGCGTCGAGATAGGGGTAGAGATCTTCAAAATTAGCGTTGAAGGTGTTGACCTCGTCATGGAAGAGCACAAGGTCAAATTCGCCCTTTATCAAGTCCGCCTGAAAGCGGGCAAGCCCCGCCTCGTCGTTGGCATAGCTCACAAACTCGGCCGTGTAGGGCGTGTCCGCCCCGTTTACGTCCGCAAGGGAGCGCGCGATTGAGCCACCCACGCCTATCTCCACAACGCCCACGCGCACCCTGCCGCTCTCGCGCTTTTTAACCGTGTGCTCATAGGCAAGCGTCAGCTTGCCGTCCACAAGGCAGGCGAGTGACTTTTCCGCAAGCAGGCAGGAATCCCTCACCGTGTCCTGTGCCGCGCCGCGCCACGTGAAAAGCTTGCTTATCATCTGCCCCGGCAAAACTTCGTACAAACACGCGCCGGTATTGAGTATGTACTCCCCGGCGAAGCCCTGACAGGCCGGGTTGTCGCTCGCGTCTCCCGGCACATGGATGAGCTCGGCGTCGTTCTCCGGGATGAGGGCATACATGTCAATGTCCTGAAGCGCGCCGCTCTCGTCCATAAATATGTAGTTCGACGATTTCCAGTCTTTGTGTCCGGTTATCACCACGCCCCCAGCGATGCTGCTGACCAGGTTGACGTAGTTAAATCCCACCGGTACCTCGCCGCCCTGCTCCGCACCCCAGCCGTAAGCCATCACAGAGTTGTCCGCGGCAACAATTAGTTGGCCGCTGCCGCTCACGCAAAAGCTGTCCACAGTCGAAAGCCGCCAGTCGGGTATGCTCATGCTGCTCTGCGCCGCGCCCTGCGCGTCATAGAGCGTCGCCGTCAGCGCGGTTGAGCCCGTGTCGCGCCCGTTTCCCACGAGCAGCACAAAACCATCCACCCCCGCCGGGACGATGCCATAGCAGATGCTGTCCTCATAGGGCAGAGCAAGCTCTATCCGCTCAGGCTCGTTCACGCTCGGCTTGCCGTCAGCCTCCAGCGTGTACGGCGCTATGCCGAGGCCGTAGTTCTCCCCGTCCTCCCACAATAGCGCAAGCCCGGTGGAGAGGCGAACCATTGAACGGATGTAGGCGCTCTCGGGCAGTATTGCCGCGCGCTCCGTGCTCACGGCGTTCACCGTAAATGCCGCGCTCGTGTCGGGCGTGGGCGAGGGCGTGGGTATAGGCGTCGCCTCCGGCTCTGGCGGCGCAGCGCTCTGTGCGGGCGATTCCTCCTGCGCTGGAGGTATCGCTTGGTCTTTTTCCGCCGCTTTGCCCCCGCCGCAGGCGCAGAGGCTCAGGCACACCGCGCACAGCAGCAGCGCGGCTGTCAATCTGCTAAATGTTTTCATGTCGCTCTCCTTTCATTTGTATGTTCGCTCAGAGCAGCATCGGTAGGTAAGAGCACACGCGCTTGTCAACCGATGCTAAACACTCCTTCTATATAATAGTAGACTGCCGTCAAGCTTTTTTGTTCCGGGATCTATATTATTTTTTTGCCAAAACGGGAAAAAGAGAGTCGCAGACCCTCTTTTTCCTCTCATTTACCCACTCTGTGCAGATTTTTCACCTGCTCCGCACAGCCGTTTCTGTAGCAGCTCTTGGGCAGGTAATCCGACAGCGCGACAAGCACATCGTCCGTGTCGGCCTCATAGTCCTTTTCGTCACTGCGCATCAGCTTTTGTACGGGCAGTTTCTTCTTCAGTGACACGCGCACGGTTGTTCCCCGGTCAAGGCGGCTTTCAAGCAGCAGGGTGCCGCTGTGCTTTTCCGCAATCCCGCGTGCGACTGTCAGCCCCAGCCCCGCGCCGCCGCCCAGCCCCGCCATATTGAACTCGTGCTTGTAGCGGGTGAACACCGTGTACAGCTCGTCGCCCTCTATGCCGCAGCCGTCGTCAAAAACGGAGATTATAACGCTCTCGCCCGCATCTATGAGGCTCACGCTCACGCGCGTGCAGTCCTTGCCGTGGATGAGGCTGTTCGAGATGAGGTTGAGCAAAAGCTGGGTGACAAGCGTACCGTCGGCCGTGATTGGCATGCTGGGCATCGCCGTGAAGGTTACGCTCGGTTCGTGGCAGTAGAACTGCACGTTCTCCACGCAGGCGCGGCAAAGCGACACGAGGTCAAGCTCTGTCGGCGTGAAGGAAATACCTCCGCTGACCATCTCGCGCGCGATGGAGATATTTGACACAAGCCTTGTCAGCCTGTAGTAGCTCTGCGTGAGCGCGGCCACATTCTCCAGCATCTCCTCGTCTCCCTGCTCCTCGGCGCGCACGCGCGTAAGCTCCAGCGACATTGACTGCATCATCAGTGAGCTTCTCAGCGCGTATATAAACGCGTCGTTCACTTCGACAGTTTCAGCGTCACCGCGTGTGATAAACATGGCCTGCATATTTTTCTGCTTGGAAACGCGCACCATGCAGCGCATGCCCTTGACCGTTGTATCCGCGATGAATGACGACACCTGAGAGTTAGCAATATCCGGCTCAAAGAGGTCCTTGAGCATCTTCCCCTCACAATCGGCGCCGAGTATCTCTCTGGCCGCGCTGTTGGCAAACTCCACTCTGCCCGCCTGCGCGAGTATAACCGCCTCGCTCGTCATAGTAAGGATATCCGAAGAAATCTGAATCATGACCTGCACACTCCTTTTTAAGTACATTTTCTTTTCAATCTCTTTTTTAATTTTATCACTATCGACAAAATACACAATACCCCCTCCACAAATTGGTCGATTAAACACAAATTTTCGGCGTTTTTTTGTTCAAAATAGCAAGGGGAAATATTGCTTTTTATCATTATTATATGTTAAAATTAGCACGATAAATAAGGCATAAATTCCCGAAGCGGGATTTTGCATATATTTTATAAGGTCTATTATTTTAATTGGAGGAATATCAATTATGATCAAAGTTGGTATCAATGGTTTTGGCCGTATCGGTTCTCTGGCTTTCAGAGCTGCTATCAAGTCCGATGACATTGAGGTCGTTGCAATCAACGCTCCCGGTCATCCCGCAAGTCAGCTCGCTTACAGTGTCAAGTTCGACACCGTCCATGGCCGTTTTGACGCCGTTGTCACCGCAGATGACGAGGCCAGCACCCTCACCGTTGACGGCAAGACCGTTAAGGTTCTTTCCGATGACAAGTACCGTGATCCTTCCCTGCTGCCTTGGGGCGAGCTGGGCGTAGAGTACGTTCTCGAATGCACCGGCCGTTTCCTCACCAAGGAAGCCGCTCAGCCCCACATCGACGCTGGTGCGAAGGTCGTTGTCATGTCCGGCCCCGCAAAGGATGACACCCCGATGTTCGTCTGCGGCGTTAACCTTGAGAAGTACACCGCTGACATGCAGTTTGTCTCCAACGCATCCTGCACCACCAACTGCCTTGCTCCTATGGCAAAGGTTCTCAATGACAACTTCGGCATCGTCGAGGGTCTTATGACCACCGTTCACGCTTCCACCGCTACCCAGTCTGTTGTTGACGGCTTCTCCAAGAAGAACTGGCGCCTCGGCCGCTCCGTCTACAACAACATCATCCCCACCTCCACCGGCGCTGCAAAGGCAGTCGGCAAGGTCATCCCCGAACTCAAGGGCAAGCTCACCGGCACCTCCATGCGTATCCCCGCAGGCGATGTCTCCATCGTTGACCTGACTGTCCGCCTTGAGAAGGGCGCAAGCTATGACGAAATCTGCGCCGCTATGAAGGCCGCTTCCGAAGGCCCCATGAAGGGCGTTCTTGAGTACGTTGACGAAGAGGTTGTCTCCTCCGACTTCCGTACCGATGCTCACACCTCCATCTTTGACTCCAAGGCCGGCCTTGCTCTTAACGACAACTTCGTTAAGCTCATGGCCTGGTACGACAACGAGTGGGGCTTCTCCTGCAAGATGCTCGACCTCACCCGCCACATGGATAAGGTTCGCAAGGCCTAATTTATCCGCCGCTAAATCTGAAACCTCTTCCCCGAAAAGGGAAGAGGTTTTTTGCGGTACTAAACTAAAAGTTGGGGTAGGTGGACGAACGTCCATCAACACCCAACTT
>CAUABY010000158.1 GCA_958427375.1 uncultured Eubacteriales bacterium | reverse complement strand
GAGCGCGGCTTTGTCGGTCACGGTGTCGCTGAACTTGGAGATGATGCAGTGTTTCATGGCTTGGCCTCTCTTTCTTAGTTTGCGCTTATTATATATCCAAGCGCCGCCCCTGTCGAGAGGCATATTATATAGCAGCGCGGCGCGGCTTGTGTTGCTTTTTTCGCGCATGCGTGGCATAATGTCAGTGTGATGCAGAAGTATAATTTCAGCTTGGATTGGCGCGCCGCCCGCCCTTGATACGCGGCAGATTGGAGATAAACATGAAAAAATATGACGCCGGATTCATCGGCGCGGGGAATATGGGCGGGGCGCTTGCCGCTGCCGCGATAAACAAAGTCGGCGGTCGCAAAGTCGCCGTGGCGTGCAGCAGCCACGCGAGCACCGCGGCCAAGGCCAGGCGCCTCGGCTGCTATGCAGCGACGGCGGAGGAGATTTTGGCCAACAGCAGCTTCGTCTTTATCGGCGTGAAGCCGCAGAAGATTGAGAGCCTTGTGTACTCCCTGGCGGAGGAAATCAGCGTGTCGGACAGCATTTTCGTGTCCATGCTCGCCGGGGTCAGCCTTGAAAAACTGGCGCTTTTGCTCGGCGACAAGCGCAGGATAATCCGCATCCTGCCCAACACCGCCTGCGCCGTGGGCAAGGGCGTGATGCTGCTGAGCGCGAACGAGTACGTGACCGCGGAGGAGCTCGCGGTATTCCACGAGCTGATGGAGCTCTCCGGTGTAATTGACGTAATCAATGAGGAGCTTATCGACGCGGCGAGCGCCATTTCCGGCTGCGGCCCGGCCTACGCCTACATGTTCATCGAGGCGTTGGCGGACGGCGGGGTCAAGTGCGGCGTTCCGCGCGACAAGGCCATTAAATACGCCGCGCAGATGCTCTCCGGCGCGGCTGAGCTTGTGCTCAGCTCCGGCAAGCATCCGGAGCAGCTCAAGGACGAGGTATGCTCGCCCGGCGGCAGCACCATTGCGGGCGTGTACGCGCTTGAGGAACACGGCTTTCGCGCCGGGTGCATAGCCGCGGTAGAGGCCGCGCACGAGAAAAATATTGAACTCGGCTGAGAATGTGGAGAAGAAATTGGCTGAGGCTTGGCTGAGGGCTCGGCTGAGGGCTTGGCTGAACCTGCCGGTTCCGCTCCCGTAAGATAAAACGGCGCTGATTTTGTGCAGAATTGATATTTGAATTCTGCATAGCACAGCGGTAAACTTTATGAAAATTTCAGGAGGTACGCAAAATGAAACATGATAATCTTGTAAAGCTCGCACTGGCCGCCGTGCTCGCGGCGCTCACCTGCGTAGCGACTATGCTCATTCACATACCCATGCCCGCGACCAACGGGTACATCAACCTCGGCGACGCGCTGGTGCTTCTGTGCGCCTTTCTGCTCGGCCCCGCATGGTATGGCGTTGCGGCGGCGGGGCTCGGCTCGATGCTGGCGGATTTGCTGCTGGGCTATGCCGTGTACGCGCCGGGTACGCTTATCATAAAGAGCCTTGTTGCACTGACGGCGGCGCTCATTGTGCGCACCGGGCACGGGAAGATGCCGGCGCTTGTTGCCGGTGCCGTCGCCGGGGAAGTGCTGATGGTGCTTGGCTACTTTGCGTATGAGGGGCTTGCGCTCAGCTATGGTATGGCCGCCGCCGCGAGCATTCCGGGCAACGCCCTGCAGGGCGCGGCAGGCGTTGTTGTCGGCATACTGGCGTACAAAACGCTTGTCGCCGTGCCGAGCGTGAAAAAGCTTTCGTATACCTATTAAATAACTGCCGCGCTGAACTTTGCGCGGCAGGCTTTGCGCGAAAATCTGCATGTGCTGCTGAATATGCGGCGGATTGGAGAGAATTATGTTTGAAGAACTGACAAATCAGGCCTCGCAGGCCGTGACGGAAATTTTGGATGCGGCAAAGCTCAAGCCGGGCGATATCTTTGTCGTCGGCTGCTCGTCGAGTGAGATTGTGGGAGAGCGCATCGGCAAGGGCTCAAGCATGGAGGCGGCGCAAGCTGTTTTCAAAGGCATCTACCCCGTGCTTCAAGAGCGCGGCGTGTACCTTGCCGCGCAGTGCTGTGAGCACTTAAACCGCGCGCTGATTCTTGAGCGCGCCGCAGCGGAGAAATACGGCTATGAGCCGGTGAATGTGCGTCCCTGGGCACACGCCGGCGGCTCCTTCGCAACTACGGTTTTTGAAAATCTTGCCGAGCCTACGGCGGTGGAGCATATCAAGGCCGCCGCCGGTATCGACATCGGCCACACGCTCATCGGCATGCACCTTAAAGAAGTGGCGGTGCCCGTGCGCGTCAGCCTTGACCATATCGGCTGTGCGCCTATAGTCTGCGCCCGCACCCGCCCGCGTTTTATCGGCGGCGAGCGCGCGCGGTATCAGGACGAGCTGAAATAAGCGGGGGAGCTGTGCGTATGGAAAACAAGAAGAGCGCAGCGGATATACTGAAAAAGGTTTTCGGCCTGCTGCTGTTGTGTGTGTTCCTCTTTGTGCTGACGCTCGCGGGGCAGATTTTGGGCAGTGTGCTCGTCGGCATTATACACGCACGTCTGCCGGATAGCGCCGCGCAGTCGGACGTGTGGCAGACCGGCTCGATGTACCTTGCCACCATCGGCGTGTGGATAGTCATGGTGCTGTACATGCTGATTTTTAAAAAGAACAGACCCATCCTCCGCTCTGTCGGCACAAAGCTTGCGGGAAATAACCTGCGCATGCTCGGCCTCGGCCTTGCGATTGGCTTTGGCTTGAACATGTTCTGCGCCCTTGTCGCAATGCTGTGCGGGGATATACACCTGCGTTTTGACTCTTTCAGACCGCTGAGTCTCCTCTTCATATTTGTGCTGGTGTTTATCCAGTCGTCATCAGAGGAGCTTATGACGAGGGGCTTTCTGTATCAGCGGCTTGTGCGCATATACGGCTCGTCGGTGTTTGCCATGATTGCAAACTCTCTGCTTTTTGCCGTTATGCACCTTCTCAATCCCGGTGTCACACTGCTCTCCGGCCTCAATATCTTCGTTGTGGGTCTGCTGTTCTCACTCATCGTGTACTATTTTGACAGCCTCTGGTGCGCGTTCGCGGTTCACGCCGCGTGGAACTTCACGCAGAACATACTTCTCGGCCTTCCTAACAGCGGAATTGTCGTGCCCTACTCCGTGTTCAAACTCGATGCGGCAAACGCGGTGGACAGCTTTGCCTACAATGTCGGCTTTGGCATTGAGGGCTCGGCGCTCTCCTGCGTCGTGCTTATTGCCGCCTGTGCCGGTATTATAATCTGGGGAAGAAAGCACGGCCGCAGACCGACCGATGTGTGGACTGCCTTTGCCAACGCGGACAAAAAAGAAGCCTGAATATTGCGCATGCAATTGCGGTATATATCCATCTTACCCCTGCTATAGGTCAAGGCGCGTTCTATTTCTCCAGCCTGCCGGTAAAGCGTGGGTCAATATATTAAGGTGAGAGCACTTTCATACAAATAGAGCTCTTCACCGGTAAACACTATGCCAAGAGGGGCTGCTGAAAATACTGCAAAAAAGTCCGAAGTTCATAGCTTCGGACTTTTTGACGCGGACATCCGTTATCCCAGCGCGACGTCGAGCACCATCATTATAATAAACCCCGTCAGAAAGCCTGCTGCGCCGGGGCGGCCTTCGGCGGCAGGGATGAGCTCGTGCGCGGCGACATAGAGCATCGCGCCCGCCGCAAAACTCAGCAGCCACGGCATCACCGGCGCGACCCCGGCGGCGAAGAGCACCACCATAAGGCCAAAAAGCGGCTCCACTGCGCCGGAGAGCACGCCGGTGAAAAACGCGCGCGCTCGGCTCATGCCGCACTGGCGCAGAGGCAGGGCAACCGCCGCGCCCTCTGGGAAGTTCTGCACGCCTATTCCCAGCGCCAGCGCGCAGGCGGCGGCAAAGCCCTCACCCCCGGCGGCAAGCGCGAAGGCCAGACCTACCGCCATCCCCTCAGGTATGTTGTGGATGGTGATGGCTGTGACAAGCAGCGGCGCGCCCTGCGCCCTGTCCGCGCGGCCCCAGCCGAGCCGGGTTATCAGCGCGTCCAGCGCCATCAGAAACGCCGCGCCCGCCGCGATGCCCAGCGCCGCCGGGAGCCAGCCCGCCATCCGTCCCGCGTTTTCGGTCTGCTCAATGGCCGGGATTATCAGACTCCAGACCGAGGCGGCGGTCATCACCCCGGCGGCAAAGCCCATCAGCACCGATTGAAAGCGAAGCTCCGCGTCTTTTTTGAAAAAGAATACCAGCGCCGCGCCGAGCGTTGTCATCAAGAATATAAAGCCCGTGCCCCAGAGAGCCCAGACGAAAGAATCCTGCATGTATCGTCAACTCCTGCTGCATTTGGGCGGAAAAAGCACCGGGCAGACCAAACGCGGGTCTGCCCGGTGCATCCTCGCCTACTATAGTATATTGGCGGGATTCAATTTATGTTACTTCCTATGTTACTGCTGCTCACAGGAGCAGGCCTCGCCGGAGATTTCCTCCTTCTGCGCAACGCCGATTGCAAGCCCCGGAGCCTTCACGTGAATGAGCGCCAGCGCGTCATCCATAGCCTTCTCGTTCTCGGAAATGACATCGCCCAGCTCCTTGCCGCCGCGCACAAAGACAATGCGGTAATAAGCAAAGGTAGTGCTGCCGCAGCACAGACGGCCGTTGACCTCCTGTATGCGGATGAATACGCGGTCAAGCTCGTCATAGGGCATAAGCCGCACTTTCAGTCCTTCCTTATAATATACGCCCAGAGCGCCGACCTTTACGGTGTCAAATTTCTCCGCGCTCTGATAATCTGCCTCATACTGTGCGCCGGATATCGCCCCATCGGGACCCTTGAATTTTTTGTCTGCCATACTGTACTGCCCCCTTATTGTTTTTTGAAATTACAGCTTGAATTATATCAGACTATCACTTTAAAATCAAGAATAATTTCTATTATTATTTTAAACACATTTTCAAATTTCAGGGAAATAAAATTTACAATTTGCGGCGAAAAATTTTGCATATAAAACCAAAAATTTTTATATACCTCACAAAAATAATAAGTATAATATATGATATACGAGCGGGATTGGGCGAAATGTTCAATTCTACGGTAGAATCTGCCGTGGTGAAAAAGCCCAGATCTCCCAATTTCAGTATTTCTT
>CAUABY010000157.1 GCA_958427375.1 uncultured Eubacteriales bacterium | reverse complement strand
ATAAGCTTTTCTTACATTGTTCAATTTTCAAGGTACACTCTGTTTTCTCGCTCGCTGTCTCGTCGACAGCTTAGTAAGAATACCACACAGTTTCCCGTTTGTCAAGAGTTTTTTTCAGATTTTTTTGAAATCATTTTGAACTCTTTTGGAAAACTTTTGTCACTCTCTTGAGTGCTTGGTTACTATACCACCACATTCGCCATTTGTCAACACTTTTTTTGCGAAAAATTCAAACTTTTTTGCGTATCTAAATCTTGTGGTTAGGTGTTCAGTCAAAGCCCAAAATATGCCGTTGGATTCAAACGCGCTCAGAACTTAAAAAAGTCTGCAAAGCGGCCTATGTATGGCAGCGGCTTGAACTGCCGCTTGCTTGCGGCGGACACGCCGGAGATTATGCAGTAGATTCTAAAGAGCGGAAACATCCAGCCGATAAGCGGGATGGCGCTGAGCGCATCCGCCACGACGCCGTATATGAGCAGCACAAGACCCTGCTTGGCGTGGAACATGGCGAATTTATCCTTACGGCGGAAAAAGATTGGTATGAACGAGAGGAAGCTGAAGTATGAGAGTACGGCAAAGAGCTTGCTGTCCTTGTCGTAATAATAGTCACCCGGCGCATAGTCGGAAGCTCCGCCGCCGTAGCTGCCGGTGGTATAATCACCGGCGCTGAAGGTGCTGCCGTAATTCTCACGGGCGCGCTCCCGGTTCTCCCGCTCGCGTTCGGCGCTCTCCTGTCTGCGGCGCTCCTCCTCGCGCCGTTCCTCTTCGCGGCGCTCGCGCTCACGCTCGGCCCAGACGCGGTTTTGCTCCTGCTGCTTTCTGCGCTGCTCCTCGAACTTGGCGCGCAGCTCCTCATTATACATGCCGTGCGGCACCCCGGCCGCTGCATTGCTCTTTTTGAACTCGGCGCGCTGTGCCTGCGCCGCCGCCTTTTTCTTTTCCTCCTCGGCGTCATATCCGCAGGCAAGGCACTTTGTCTGCCCGTCGGGAATATACGCGCCGCACTTTTCGCAATAAGCCATAGCGCCCTCCGTCAGTACGTCAAATTCAAGATTAGATATTAGTATACCAAACACGAGGGCGCATTTCAACACTTTAAATAATTTTAATGTTTTGAGTGTTGCCGCGCGCAGTCAAACACGCCGCGATTAGCGCAGCGATTTACGCGCAGAACATGTGCTTGCCGATGGTGAGGATGGCCGGGCGCGACCAAATCCACGAGCTTGTGGCCGTATCGGGATTAAAGTAGTAGATTGCGCCGCCGCTGGGGTCCCAGCCGTTGAGCGCGTCCTGAGCGGCGCGGTAGGCGCTCTCTGCCACCGGCTCATCAAACTGCCCGTCGTCAAGGCAGGAGAACGCGCCGGACTGATATATTACCTCGGAAATAGAGTTGGGGAAGGAGGCGTGATTGACGCGGTTGAGCACGACCGCGCCCACGGCCACCTGCCCCTCATACGGCTCGCCTCGCGACTCCGCCGAGATCAGGCGCGCGAGCAGATCAAGATCCCCGCTGCCGGACGAGCCTCCGCCTCCGCCGGAACCGCCGCTCCCGCCGGAGACTGGCAGGCCGAGTGCGGCCAAGGTCTGCGCTCCTACCTGTCCGTCGGCGTTGAGGCCGTTGGAGCGCTGGAAGTACTTGACCGCTTTCTCCGTCTCGCTGCCAAAGGTCCCGTCGACCGCGCCGGAGTAATAGCCCCAGGCCTTGAGCCGGGTCTGGATTTCAGTGACCGTCGCCCCCGACGAGCCTTTCTTATACAAATCAGCCGCCGCGTACTGGCTGAACGCCGCAAAAAATATATTCAGCGTCAGCATGGCCGCGACGGTGAGAATGGTTTTTTTCGCGTTGCTGCTCAATTTGTTCATAGAAACACCCCCACATACTTTTCTTATTATGCGGGGGTGCTGCAAATTTTATACTATTATTATACGGAATACGGATTTTTCAGTGGTCAGGCGGCTTTGCGCCTGACCAGCCGCTCAGTCGTCAGCGCGGTTTTTAATCTGCTCGCTTATCTTGGCAATGAACTCGTCAAGCGGCATTGCGCCGAGATCCACGCCGCCGCGTGTACGCACAGCGACGGTGCCCGCCTCGCGCTCCTTGTCGCCGACAACGAGCATGTACGGCACCTTTTGCATCTGCGCCTCACGAATCTTGTAGCCAATCTTCTCGTTTCTAAGGTCGGTCTCCACGCGCACGCCGGCGGTCTCAAGCTTGGCCTTGACCTCGTTCGCGTAGTCGTTTGCGCGGTCGGTGATGGGCATAACGATGCTCTGCACGGGGGCAAGCCAAACGGGGAACGCGCCCGCGAAGTGCTCGGTGATGATGCCGATAAAGCGCTCGATGGAGCCGAAAACGACGCGGTGAATCATAACGGGGCAGTGCTTCTCGCCATCCGCTCCGGTGTACTCCAGTTCAAAGCGGCCGGGGAGCTGATAGTCAAGCTGTATGGTGCCGCACTGCCATGTACGGCCAAGAGAGTCCTGAATATGGAAGTCGAGCTTGGGGCCGTAGAACGCGCCGTCGCCGGGGTTGACCTCATAGGTCTTGCCGATGCCGGTGATAGCGTCGGCAAGGGCGGCGGTGGCAATGTCCCAATCCTCGACGGAGCCGATGTGGTCATCCGGCATGGTGGACAGCTCTATGGTGTAGGGCAGGCCGAAGAGGGAGTAGACCTCGTCAAAGAGCCGGGCGATGCGCACGACCTCGTCCTTTATCTGCTCAGGCGTGAGGAGGATATGCGCGTCATCCTGAGTGAAGCAGCGCACGCGGAACATGCCGTGGAGCGCGCCGGAGAGCTCATGGCGGTGGACAAGGCCCAGCTCGCCATAGCGCAGGGGCAGCTCCTTATAGGAGTGCGGCTCAAGGTCATAGACGAGGATGCTGCCGGGGCAGTTCATTGGCTTGATGGCAAAGTCCTCTTCGTCGATAACGGTGGTGTACATATTGTTTTTGTAGTGCTCCCAGTGGCCGGAGGTCTCCCAGAGAGTGCGGCGCATAATCTGCGGGGTGGATATCTCAAGGTAGTCCCACTTCTTGTGTACCTCGCGCCAGTAGTCGATAAGGGTGTTTTTGAGCACCATGCCCTTGGGCAGGTAGATGGGGAAGCCGGGCGCCTCATCACGGAAAGCGAACAGCCCAAGCTCGCGGCCGAGTCTGCGGTGGTCGCGGCGCTTAGCCTCTTCGATGCGGGCAAGGTAGGCGTCAAGCTCGTCCTTCTTGGGGAAGGCCACGCCGTAAATGCGCTGGAGTGTCTGACGGCTGCTGTCGCCGCGCCAGTAGGCGCTGTTGCAGGCGGTGAGCTTGATGGCGTTGCCCTTGATGCGGCCGGTGGAGTCAAGATGCGGGCCGGCGCAGAGATCGGTGAACTCGCCCTGCTTGTAGAAGGAGATGGTCGCGTCCTCAGGCAGGTCGTTTATAAGCTCAACCTTGTACGGCTCCTCACGCTCCTCCATGAACTTGACGGCTTCCTCGCGCGGCAGCTCGAAGCGCTCAATCTTGAGCTTCTCCTTGCAGATTTTGCGCATCTCCGCCTCAATCTTCTCCATCATCTCAGGCGTGAAGGGCACGGGCGAATCAATATCATAGTAAAAGCCGTTGTCTATCGCGGGGCCTATAGCGAGCTTCGCCTCAGGGTAGAGGCGCTTTATGGCCTGCGCGAGCACGTGCGAGCAGGAATGCCAATAGGTGTGGCGATATTCAGGATTGTCAAAGCTGAATTTGTTCTCAATTTTTTCTTCCATTGCAGTATCCTCCATTATATATTATACGCAAAAATCAAAACCGTGAGCTGACAAGAGCCGAACACGCGCTGCATTCTGGCAGCTCAGATTTAATTTATTTGCGCTTTTGTCTCTCCACCGCACAAAAAATGCCTCAAATATACCACGCCAGAATGTGCATAGCAGTTTTTTTGCGGAGCAGATTTTCGTACAGGCGAGGAAACGACCGCAGGTAATAGCTGGTGTCTTGCCAAGGTCGTTGACGACGCGTGGGCGGAAAGATGCCCGCAAAAACCAGTGCGGGTTCGGCTATCGGCAGCTAAAGACAAAAAAGCACCCCCGGCACATACATGCCAAGGGTGCTTTGAAAGCACGGTTCCACCTTGATTTTTAACTCACAACGCGTTAACGCACGTCACACGGGGGAGAATTTCCTCTCTCCGGCTCAGGAGCGGTGGCACTGGAGCTCACACCGGGGCAGCTTACAGCAAATGCGGCCCTCTCTGTACGGCGCTTCTTCCGGCCTTCTCCGTCACAGCCTTTCAACACGGGTTATCATAACACCGCAAAGTCGTCCTGTCAAGAGCGCGAACGGTGCAAATTAAGCGGTTTTCTTAGTTTTTCTCTGGATAAACTTCACAAGCTCAACAATCGGTATAATGCAGAAACCGAGCAGGATGGCCACGATATACTCAAAGGGCTCAACGCTTGTAAACTCGAAAGCGGCGGCAAGCACGGGTATCTCACACACGACGGTGGTTGCAATGAGCGAGGCCGCGCCGGAGAGAAGCAGCGTTTTATTCACGGTAGGCAGGCTGAAGATACTGCCGCGTTGAGAGCGCATGTTGAACGAGTGGAAAATTTCCGCCATGGACATGGTCAAAAACGCCATAGTGGTGCCGTGGGCGCTGTCGGTTATTATCCAAGCGCCGGTCTCCATGAAGTGTCCGACGAAGTACGACAGCAGCACCAGCGCGGACACGACAAGCCCCTGATACACAACGTCAAACGACATGCCGCCGGCGAAGATGCCGGCCATCGCGTCGCGCGGTTTGCGCTTCATGAAGTCCGGCTCGGCCTTTTCAACGCCGAGGCCGAGCGCGGGGAAGCAGTCGGTGACGAGGTTTATCCACAGCAGGTGGACGGGCTTGAGGATGTTGAAGCCCATGAGCGTGGCGGCGAAGATGCTGATGACCTCGCTCATATTCGAGCCGAGCAGGAATTGGATGCACTTGCGGATATTGTCATAGATTCTGCGGCCCTCCTCCACGGCGGAGACGATGGTTGCAAAGTTATCGTCCGCAAGCACCATGTCGGCCGCGCTCTTGGTGACGTCCGTCCCGGTGATGCCCATGCCCACGCCGATATCGGCGGACTTGATGCTGGGCGCGTCGTTCACGCCGTCGCCGGTCATGGCGGTGACATACCCGGCACTGCGCCACGCATTTACGATGCGGGTCTTGTGCTCAGGCTGGACGCGGGCGTACACGCTGATATTTTTGAATACCTGCTCAAACTCCT
>CAUABY010000156.1 GCA_958427375.1 uncultured Eubacteriales bacterium | reverse complement strand
GGATTTCGGCATCACCACCATATATGTGACCCACGACCAGGAGGAGGCGCTCACGCTTTCTGACCGAATCGCGGTGTTTAACGCGGGATATATAGAGCAGATAGGCACGCCCAACGAGGTTTATAACCACCCGGCCACGGAGTTTGTCTGCAATTTCATAGGTGATATAAATAAAATCGGTAATGAACTGGCCGCCCAGCTCAAAGCGGCGGAGGCGGATGTCTCCGCAAGCAGGAATAACTATATCCGCCTTGAGCGGCTGCATGTCAATGTCCAGCCCAAGGCCGGGGAGCTGACGCTTGACGGCGTAGTCACGGACAGAGAGTATTACGGGCTTTACATCAAGTACTATGTGAATCTTGGCTGCCAGACGGTGAAAGTCATTGAGAAAAATGACGGCGTCTGCATTTACGAGAAAGGGGAGCAGGTCAAGGTCGTTTTGAACCCCGCAGACATCATGGCGTATGAGCCTAAGGCGGCGGAGGTAGAAGAATGAGCGGAGGGCTTGAAAAGAAACGGCTGACGCCGGAGCTGCTTTTCCGTGTATTTGGCGTGGTTTTCTTTGCCTACTTCTTCTTCGGCTTTATGCTGCTGCCCTGCCTCAATACGCTGATAAGCATTTTCAACACTAAAAATGCCGCCGGAGAGCGGGACCCGTTCGCGGTCATCCGCTTCTTCTTCGCGGGCAACATGGGCAAATACGTATGGAACTCGCTGAAGCTGGCTGTCTGCCTTGTCGTAACGGTCAACGTGGTTGGCGTGTCCATCGTGCTGCTGACGGAGTACTTTGATATCAAGGGCGCAAAAATCCTGCGCCTTGGCTATATGACAACGCTCATCTATAGCGGCGTTGCACTGGTTACGGGCTATCTCTTCCTCTACGCGCCGGACGGTATGGTCACCACCGCCTTGAAGAACATTTTCCCCAATATGAAGGACAACTGGTTCACGGGCTTTAACGCGGTGCTCTTCACCATGACCTTCGCCTGCACCTCAAACCACGCGCTCTTCCTCAGAAACGCCATCCGCGGCATCGACTATAACACCGTTGAGGCCGCCAGAAACATGGGCGCGAAGCCATTTGCCGTGCTGCGCAAGGTGGTTTTCCCCACGCTTGTTCCCACCATGTTCTCGCTCACGGTTATGACCTTTATAACCGGCCTTTGCGCCATGTCCGCGCCTACTCTGCTCGGTTATGACTCCATCAACCCTGAGATTGTCCGCCTCGCGGGCTCGTCGGTTGCTGACGAGGCTTTCCCGCAGGCGCGCGCGGCGCTGCTGTCGATAATCCTTGCCATGTTCACAATATTGCTTTTAACGGTGCTCACGGCCTATGAGCGCAAGGGGCATTACCTCTCTGTCTCCAAGACTAAGGCAAAGCTCCAAAAGCAGAAAATCACAAACCCTGTGGCAAACGTGCTGGCGCATATCTATGCCTATGTGCTCTTTATCATCTACATGACCCCGGTTGTAATGATAATCATTTTCTCTTTCCAGACCTACAGCGCAATCAGAATGAGACGGCTTGATTTGAGCCAGTGGACGCTGGTCAACTTCTTCGGCCAGCAGGATTACATGTACCTCACCAACCGCGGCAAGTACAAGGTGCGCGAGGGTGCTGTTTCCGGCCTCTTTTCAAATGAGGCCACCATGGGCGGCATAAAGCTCAGCTTCGTGCTCTCGGCGCTCGCGGCGGCGCTTGCCTGCGTGATAGTGGTCGTCGCCTGCAACTATATCTTCAAAAAGCGCGGCAAAAAGAGCAGTGTTGTCCTTGAATACTGTCTGCTCTTCCCGTGGCTGCTGCCCACTATACTTATCTGCTACTCCTACCGCACATATTTCAACAGCGACGCTGTCTGGTACGTGGGTAACCAGAACCTCTACTATGCGGAAAATGTGCGACTGCTAATTGTGCTCGCGTATACGGTGGTCAAGCTGCCATTCTCACTGCGCATGATAAAAGCCTCGTTCTATTCGATTGACGAGGAGCTGGAGGAGGCGGCGCGCAACCTCGGCGCAAGCAATCTGCGCACATTCCTCAAGGTCAAGCTGCCAATTATTCTGCCAAGTGTTCTGGCGGTGTTCGCGCTGAACTTCAACGCCCTCTTTACGGAGTATGATATGTCCGCCACCTTTGCCAGCTCCTATGGCACAAGCTACGCCATGGTTATCCAGTCAATGTGCGCGGAGGAGGGGCTGTACGGCTATAACGTGAACGCAACCGGCCGCCGCTGTGCCTCAACGGTGTTCATCATGCTCGTCTCCGGGCTTCTACTCTACCTTGTCTATGGTGTGGGTGCGCGTGATTTGGGCGAACGGCTTGAGGCTAAGGACAGGCGCAGAAAGCGTGTGGAAAAAATCAGACACTTGTTAAGAAGAGGAGAAACTGCGTGATAAAAAATATTATTTTCGATATGGGGCAAGTGCTTATCCGCTGGTCACCCCAGCTGGTTACGGCGCGTTTGGGCCTGCCGGATGATGACAACGCCCTGCTTATCAGTGAGGTTTTTGGCGGCGTGGAATGGACGGCCATGGACAGGGGACGCATGACGGCGGAAGAGGGGCTTGCGCTCATATGCCGCCGCCTGCCGCGGCGCCTGCACGAGGCGGCCCGCTCTCTTGTGTTTGAATGGTGGAAAACAGAACTCGTGCCCGTGGCGGGTATGGCGGAGCTTATTGCCGAGCTCAAGGGCATGGGCTATAATATCTATCTCCTCTCAAACGCGGCGAGCACCCTTAATATCTATTTTAACAGAATACCCGGCTCGGAGCATTTCAGCGGCAGGGTAGTTTCCGCCGATGTGAAGCTTTTGAAGCCTGAGCATGAGATATACGAGCTGCTCTACAGCCGCTTTTCGCTTCAGCCGGGAGAGTGCGTTTTTATTGACGATTCACCGGCCAATATCGACGGCGCCCAGTGTACCGGGATGGACGGCATAGTCTTTCGCGGTGACGTGACGAGACTGCGCCGTGAGCTGAACGAAAAGGGCATCGCGGTAAAACAATAAACACATACAAGGGAGGCGAGGCTTTGCCTCCCTTGGCATCTGCCTCATAAACTTTTTGGAGAGTGAAATATGGCGGTATCAATAAAAGAATGGATGCGGCGCGGCGAGCGCGGGCAGGCGGTTTGGCTGCCGGAACTGCGCGAGAGCTGTGCCGGGGATGAAAATTGTGTTCAGGTGGTTTTCAGGCTGGATAATGGTGGGGAGATAGAGAGAATCTACCACTTCCCGCGCTGGAATGACGCGCGGGAGCGAAGCTTTGTCAAGGAGTACCTCTGCGCCTGCGTGTATAATCTGCTGGCGGCTTTTGGCGGCAGTAAGCTTACATTTTATCTTGCCCCTGAAGAAACCGAGCTTGTGAACTTGATAGGCGAGCTGGACGAGGTTTTCCAGCTTAAAAATAAAAAGCGATCAGGCTATGGAAAGCCGGTCAGTGTGTCAAACCGCATTAACCGCAGCCTCGGACGGGGAGAGCTATCTTTCGCGGTCGCGGATATAGCTGAGCATGAGCCTTTGGCTCAGCTGCCAAAACGTGTTGACGGCGTGCTTGCCCAGCGCCTGAGAGCCGCGGTGGAGAGATGCCGGCAGGGCAGTTACTGTGGTATTGATGTGGGCGGAACCGACATAAAGCTCGCCGGTGTGAAAGACGGAAAGCTACTTGTCGTGCGGGAGTACGACTGGAACCCCTCTGGCTTTGACACGGCAGAAAAGATAATTGCGCCTATAGTCGAGCTGGCGCGCCAGTGCCGTGACAGCCTCGGCGGTAAGCCGCTTGACGGCATCGGCCTGAGCTTTCCCGATGTTGTGATAGGGAATAAAATAGTGGGCGGAGAGACGCCCAAAACCAAGGGCATAAGGGAAAACCCCAACCTTGAATATGAGGCGGAATTTGAAAAAATTTCCCTGCTGAAAGCGCGGCTTAAAGAGCTGTGTGCGGCGGGCGCGCCCGTGCGCGTCATAAATGACGGGAGCATGACGGCTTTCACGGCGGCTGTGGAGCTCGCGGCTGACGGCACGGCTGTGTGCGGCGGGGTGTTTGCCCTCTCGCTGGGGACGGACTTGGGAACCGGCTGGCTTGAGGGGGACGGCAGCATCCCTGAAATCCCGCTTGAGCTATACGATTTTCTTCTCGATATCGGCAGCAGGCCGCAGCGCGCTCTGCCGCCGGATGATTTGCGCAGTATACTCAACGAAAATTCCGGCCTGCCCGGTGTGCGGCGGTATCTGGGTCAGGCGGCGGCATACCGCCTTGCCTTTGAGGAAAAGCCTACGCTGCTGGAAGGCTTCCTCGCCGAGGATGATACGCCGCGGATATCCTCAAGCCCCGCCGATTTGCGCAAGCCCTGCCTTGAGCATCTGATGGAGCTTGCCTCACAGGGGGGGAGCGCGGCGGTGAATGTATTCCGTCAGATTGGCCGCAATCTCGGCATGCTCAACAGGGAAGCGGAGTTCGTGCTCGGCGCGCTTCCGCGAACGCGGTATCTCTTTGGCCGCTTTGCGAAAAAGGAGCGCTGCTTCAAGCTCATTCAAGAGGGCTTCGCGGACATCGACCCGGCGGCAGAGCTTTTAGCTGCTGATGAGCACATGGCCTTTACCGGGCTTATGAAGCAGCTCCGCGACCGGGAGAATGTCACAGTCGCCCAGTATGCGCAGGCCGTGGGCGCGGTATATTTTGCCTGCATGGAGGAATAACGATGAAAAGAAGCGAGATAAACAGAGCTCTGCGTGAGCTTGAGGCCATGTGTGAAAAATATTGCTGCTACCTGCCTCCGTTTTGCGGCTTCACCCCGGAGCAGTGGCAGAGCATTGGCCACGAGTATGACGAGGTGCGCGACTGCATGCTTGGCTGGGACATCACCGATTACGGCATGGGCGATTTTGACAAGGTCGGTTTTTCGCTCATCACCATCCGCAACGGCAGCCGCGCCATGCCGGATAAATACCCCAAGGTGTACGCGGAAAAGCTGCTCTACCTCAAGGAGGGGCAGTACGCGCCCAATCACTTCCACTGGTATAAAACGGAGGATATCATCAACCGCGGCGGCGGCAACGTGCTCATCAGAGTCTATAACTCTCTCGAATCTGAGGAGATTGACTATGAGACGGACGTCACCGTGCATACCGACGGCAGAACCTATACCGTCCCCGCGGGCACGCAAATCCGCCTCACTCCGGGCGAGAGCATACATATCCAGCAGTATATGTACCATGATTTTTCCGTCGAGGCGGGCAGTGGCGCGGTGCTGCTGGGCGAGGTGAGCCAGTGCAACGATGATAATACCGATAACCGCTTCAATCCCCCGGTCGGCCGCTTCCC
>CAUABY010000155.1 GCA_958427375.1 uncultured Eubacteriales bacterium | reverse complement strand
CAATTTTATCTCAGTCCACTTCCCATGGCAGTTCCACAAAGCGGGGTGCGTGGTGCAGAGCGGGGATGAGCTTTTCCACAAGCTCCTTGGTGCTGAATTTTAGCGTGGAGGTATTTATGCAGGGGTGGCAGGCGAAGTACTCGGCCTGCAAGAGGTCATTATCTATGAGGAGATTGACGCGGTTTTCCTTGTCGTTCATAAGGCCGAGCACACTGACGGAGCCGGGCGTAATATCCAGCACGGCAAGCATCTGCTCAGGCGTGCCGAAAGAAAGGCGCGCCGTGCCTATCTGCTTGGAGAGAATTTTGGTTTTGAATGGCTTTTCGCCGGGCATGAGCAGGAGATAAAGCTCCGTCTGCTGTCTGTTCGTCAGCAGCAGGTTTTTGCAAATCTCACAGCCGAGCAGCTTTTCAACATCATGGCAGGCCTCAATCGTCGCGGCCGCTTCATTGTCGGCGCGCTGATAGCCAATGCCGAGCGAGGCGAGCAAATCATAACAGCGCTCCTCCTTATCTATGCGCCGCTCTGCCGGGCGGCCGGTATACAATATACTATCTACAAACATATCTTACCTCTTATTTGATGGCAGCCAGATGTGCTGCTTTTCCGCTGCCGCGATAAGCTCATCACGGAAGTCAGGGTGGGCAATGGAGATGAGCGCCTCCGCGCGCTCCCAGGTGCTCAGCCCCGCGAGATTGACCGCGCCATACTCCGTGACAATATAGTGCGTTAGGCTGCGCGGAGTGGTTATAATATCCATATTAAAGTGCGGCACTATGCGCGACTCGACCGTGCCGTCCTTGCGGGTATGGGTTGATGGCAGGCAGAGAAAGGCCTTGCCGCCGTTTGACTGCGCCGCGCCGGACACGAAGTCAAGCTGTCCGCCGGTGCCGCTGATTTGGCGGAAGCCCGCGCTCTCAGAGTTGACCTGCCCATACCAATCCACGTTCAGGCAGCCGTTTATTGAGATCATTTTGTCGTTCTGCGCAAGAACATGGGGGTTGTTGACATAGCTCAGCGGCAGGCCGTAAAAGTCCTCATTATGGTCAATCCAGTCGTAAAACTCCTGTGAGCCGGCATAGAGCGCGGACACGTTCTTGCCCGCGTAGTGCTCCTTGCAGCGGTTTGTGAGCTTGCCCGCCTTGTGCATCATCAAATAACCGTCCGCCGCAAGCTCGGTGTGCATGCCCAAGTCCTTCAAGTCGCTCTCGGCAATCAGCCCGCCGAGCACGTTGGGCATTGAGCCGATGCCAAGCTGGATGGTGGAGCCGTTTTTTATAAACGGCAGGAGGTTGTTTGCTATCTTCAAATCCGTCGGCTTGGGGGGCGGCGCGAGCATCTCCCACAGCGGGTATCTGCCCGCCTCAACCACGGCGTCAACCTCGGAGATGTGGACAATGCTGTCATCGTCGCCGCAGACCCAGGGCATATTCTCATTGACCTCGACAATGACGATATCGGCCTTTTTTATGACCGACTTAGGCAGGCCCTGACACACCGAGCGGCTGAAATAGCCCTTGTCGTTCATCGGCGTGACGGCGAGCATGGCGACATTCACGGTGAGATAATTCTCATAATACGCGCCCATGTTGCGAAAGTCCATCGGGATGAAAAACGCGCGCCCCGCGTCAATCAGGCGGCGCTCATAGGCGGAGGCGAACCATGTGTTGTAGACAAAATGCTCAAAGCCCGTGTCGCACTCAACCACCTGCACGGGGCCGGGGGTGAGATTGCCGCGAATCTTGACATTGTGCAGCTCGTCACGGCGCTTGGCAAGTGCCGCATCCAGCGTCTTGGGAAAGCCGTTCATAGAGGCGTAATCCACCCAGTCCCCGCTTTTGACAAGCCGCGCCGCCTCATCCGCTGTGCGGAGCTTTGATTTATACTCACTGTAAACTGACATCTGCCCTGCTCCCCTTTTGCTCTTATCTTTGTAATTATTAAATTATAGCACAGCGCCGGGAAAAAATAAAGCGCATACAGAGCGTACTCTCAAAAAATGAGCCGCTCTTTTGAACGGCTCATTCTGAAACTGTGTGCAAAGGCCTGTGCCTTAATTTTCATTCCTCGTCCATCAGGCCAAGGAAGCAGTCCTGACTTGCAACCTCGGCATAGAGGATGGCGTGGCGCTGGCCAAGGTCATAGACCTTTACCACGTTCTCCAAGGCCGCCTCGCCGCCAAGCTCCCGGAAGCGGTCGGGGAAGGCGTCAAACGCGTCCTCGCGGAAGAGGCAGCCCTCCTCGCCTTGGTACACGGCGGTGTAGAAGATGTTGCTCTCCACTAAGTCCTGGAAGAAGTGGCTGCCATAGCTCAGCTCAGGCCGCAGGCCGTGGGACTTGTAGGCAAGCTCGCAGATACAGGCGTAGTGGGAAATCTCCGCGAAGCTGACCGGCACACCAAGGCTTGGCGTGGTAGTGCCCCAGCGC
The DNA here is from genome assembly GCA_958427375.1 of uncultured Eubacteriales bacterium. Lineage (GTDB taxonomy): Bacteria > Bacillota > Clostridia > Oscillospirales > Oscillospiraceae > Limivicinus. The sequence goes on along the minus strand of CAUABY010000155.1, from coordinate 2,905 downwards.
CCCGGCCCCAGCAGTATGGTGCTTTCCCCTTTGAGCCTGCGGTTCATCTCGCCCACCGCGCGGGCCACGGAATACTTCATCCGCTCCGGCAGCTCAAGATACGGCTCGACCTTCACGAACACCGCATAGCGCACGGGCACACAAGCGTTGCCGCCCATGAAATTGCCCCGAATCCGCATCAGGAAATCCTTAACCTTGGGCATCACACCCGCCTGACCCAAGCCGTGGCTCTGCAAGGGGCGGCACTGGAGCAGATTCACCCGGTACTCTCCGTTCCTGTCAAAGCTACATGCGTATTCCATGTCCACCGGGTAGTCATATTTCTCCGCCAAGAGGGACATGATGCGGGTCATCACTGCGGCAAAGTCTGTATTTTTAAGCAGCTTGCGGAAGTTTAGCAAGTCCGGCACGGGCTCTCCGTACAGCCCCAGCTCCCGGTAACGCGCCGCCGTGGCCATATCCGGCTCAAGGAACAACCCGGCATCTGTTTTCATATCCTCTTTATTCAGCGTGTCAAGGCGCACGGTGGTAAAGCGGTTATTCTTCAGGTCAATCACATCAACATTGTGCTGGGAGAACTTGTACTCGTCGCCATAGTTCACCATAGGCGGCGCCGTGGGCTTATCCAAGTCGATAAGCCGGGCATAGTCCTCCGCCTCGCGGTCAACGGCGCGGGTGCCCATGCCGAACACCAGCCGCAGCATGCCCTTGTTCTCAGCCGAGGCGCTGTTGCCGTAGAGATTTTTGGAGTGCCCCACGCCCGCCACATGCGGATAATAATAGTCATCGTGGCAGTCACCGCAGACGCGCATCACCAGCAGCGCCATCTGCTCATCCCTGTCCATCAAATTCCGCTCAATGCGGTACTGGTAGGCGTCAAGACTGAGGGTACTGGCGTACACCGTTTTCACAGCGCGCTCAAACTCCTGATAGCGCTGCTCGATGCTGCCCTGGTTGGGGCAGAACACGCTTTCATACTTCCCGGCAAAGGCGTTGCCGAAACCGTCCTCCAAAAGGGAGCTGGAGCGCACGATAATTGGCGACTGGCCGAAGTACTCAAGCATTGACATAAACTGGCTCTTGATTTCCGGCATGAACTGCCCGTCAAGCAGGCGCTGCTTGAACTCCGGGGCAATGCGCAGGTAATCCTCCGGCTCCAGCATGCGTGTGCGCATGTCCCAGGTACCGTTTTGCACGGCGTAGGTATAGAAAACGTCCGCGCCGATGAAATACGAGTCGTGCGGTTCTATCCGGCGCCGGAAAAGCTCCGGGTCAGAGTCGCGCAGGATGTTTCGCGCAAGCAGCATGCCAACCGCCTTGCCGCCGATGCAGCCGGTGCCTATCTCGCGCTTTTTGATAGCCATTAAGTCCTTCACGGAGAAGTACTTGCGGCAGAGGGCAAGGCGCGTCGGCTCCGAGCCGAGGAGGCACCGCAGGATATTTTCCTTTTGCGCCCTCTCCTCGTCATTCTCCGCCTCCTCATGCTCAGGCCGCACGGAGTCAAACATGCTGTCCCAGCAGTCACGCCGCTCCCCGGTCTGGGTGAAGATGTCGAAAACGGCATAGTTCTCGGCGCTGGAGGTGATGACGCGGCTGCCGCCGTGCTCCAGCTTCAGGGGGAAATACATGTTCTCCGTCTGCCGCCCGTCCACCTTAACGGGGTGGATATATGTGCTGCCCTGCACAGTGCGAATGTTCATCAGCACACAGGTTGTCTCGCGGATGCGGGAGATGGTTTCATACAAGTGCCGCTCGTACATGATGCAGGTGTAGGATATGGCGCCGCGCTGGTGGCTGAACGCCGCGGTGAGGCAGAAGAAATTGCACACCATATGGTCGGAAAACCAGAAATGCTGAAGATACGAGATGCAGTCGGTGATGAAAATGCTGTTTGCGGGCTCCTGACTGATGATGCGGTGAACATGCATGGCAAAAGTCTCAAAGCCCACGGTGGGGTCAAGCGTATATTTGATCACGTTAGCCCCACGGCGCGCCAAGGCCTCCGCGTCCACCACCTCCTCATGGTCGGCAAAGCGGAGATAGACGATGCGCTGGTTGGTTCTGGCAACACTTGCGACAAGCTGTGTGGCCGCGAAAGCATAGTCCCCCACGTTTTCAATCTGCCAGGTGACCGTGTCTCCCCAGCGGAGGAAGTCAAGAGTTTTATCAAGGCCGTCTATACCGGTACTAATTCTTTTTTCCATATCCATTTTGGCACCTCCTACAAGCTTTAAGCACATAATTACATTAAAATTATACCGATATACTGCGGCGCTGACAAGAAAAATTTTCAGAAAAGCGCAAAAAAATGAGCCGCTCAAATGAGCGGCTCAAGTTTGCTGTTAAATTGCTTTGAAAGCAGTAAATTCTGTTAAGAATTAAGCCTGTTTCTTCTCGCCCTTCTTGGTGAGGGTCTGAACACCCTGAACAACAAGGATGATAGCCAGAACGATAAGGCCGATGGACCAAATCATCTGGAACCAGTCGCCCCATGCAGCGGAAGCGGCAGCGATCATCTTGATCTTGGCAATGATGGTCATGGTGAGAGAAGTAATGGTTGCGCAGAGCATGAACACCATCGGTACAAAGAACATCTTGTTGTTCTTGCCGATGTTGCCGAGCCATGCAGCGACAGCCAGCATTGCGATACCGGCAAGCAGCTGGTTAGCAGCGCCGAACACGCCCCAAATCTGGCTCAGGCCCATGAAGCCCATGCCGCAGCCGATGACGACCATGATAACAGTGGAGACCATCGGGTGAGAGAAGAACTTGCGTGCGCCGGTGAGCTCTTCGCGGGTCTTGCCTTCGGGGATGAACAGCTCAGCGAACATGTAGCGGGACAGACGGCAGCCGGAGTCAAGAGAGGTCAGTGCAAAGACGGAGACTGCCAGAGTCAGCAGGGAGT
>CAUABY010000154.1 GCA_958427375.1 uncultured Eubacteriales bacterium | reverse complement strand
GACAACACCGTGGTCGAGCAGAGCAATACCGGCGCTATGGTTCTCGCCCTTGCAATCATTGCCCTCTTTTTCATCCTGCTCGCGCTCATAGTGCGCCTTGGCCGCACGGGTCTTTTGAGCGTTCCCTCGGCGGTGCTTGCGGCGGGGCTTGCCTCGCTCGCGCTTTTGCTGTGCGTCATCGGCGTTAATGTCGGCCCCATATACGCCCAGCCCGATGGCGACCCCGCCGAGACTGTCACCCGCTTTTATGACGCGCTCATCGCCGGAGATTATGAGCGCGCCTACTCCTGCCTCAGCGACTACACCAGCCTCGGCCTTGAGAAAGAGCCGGAGAGCGAAAGCGGCGCCAAGACCTATGCCGCGCTCAAAGAGAGCTATGAGTACTCGCTCAGCGGCTCGCCCAAAATTGACGGCATACGCGCGACGCAGGGTGTGCGCTTCAAGTATCTCGACCTTGACTCAACGGAGGCCAGCGTTCAGGACGCGGTGCAGCGCAATCTTGAAAAAGCCGTCAGGGATAACCCTGTGGAGGAGGTCTATGACGCGGACAAGAACTTTCTCCCCGCCGTCGCCGACAAAGCCTACATTGACGCGCTCAACGCCGTGCTCAGCCACGCCAGCAGCTACTACACCGCCGCTGTTATAGACATTGAGCTGACATTTGAAAGCGGAGAGTGGCTCATTGTCACAAGCCCCGAAATGCTCAACGCCCTCATGGGCGGCAAGGCATACTAACTCAGGAGGCCGTAATGAACAAGGATAACAACAGCTTCAGCTTTGACGATATACTCGCCGAGTTTTCAGCAGACACCCCGGACGCCGAGCGCCGAGAGCAGGCAGAGCCGAGCAAAGCCGCGGACAATGGCGGCTCGGCTGACGGCAGCATGTATGTTGACATCTCACAGCTTGAAAACTACCTCAGCGCACATCAATCGCGCCGTGCCGCCGACGCAGGGGATGCGCGCAGTCCAGAGCCGCGCCAAAACCCCGCTACGCGCTCGGACTCTCCCGCTCAAGGTGCGGGTGCGGAACCTCCTGCTCAGGAACTACCATCCGCGGACGCCGCGCAGGATAAGGAGGAGTTCTCCCCCGCTTTCACCCCCTCCGGGCAGGCCTACCGCCGCCCCGCGTCATGGGCAGCGCCCGGCTCGCGCGCGGGTCGCACGCCGCCGCCGAACCCTGACAAGTATCTGAGCTACACCGAAAAGCAGCGCGCCGTCGCAATACAGAAGAAAGAAGAGGCGGCGCAGGCCAAGGTTGACGCGCAGAAATCCGCCCTGCGCAAGAAGGACAGGGACGCGCGACGCCGTTCTGAATGCCTCCGCGACGCGCGCGAGCGCGCGGAAACACCGCTCAAATCCGCGCTGTCCGTGGTGCTCTCGGTGCTTGCGGCCGCGGCGCTGTGCTGGCTCGCGCTCTGCATACACCCCGGCGCCGGCAGCGGCAGCATGATGCAGAATAATCTCAACCTCACACGCAAGCTGGATGTTTACGCCAACAACGCCGCGAGCGACGCGCTCAGCGACATTGCCTACATAAAGAAGATTTACACCATCGCCGAGTCCGACACCGTCGCTCCTGCGCCGGACCCCAGCGCTTTCGGCACCACGCAAAGCCCCGCCGTCATCAAAACCGTCATCGCCGACGCGGCGGAGCTGCTCGACGGGCAGGACACGGTCTGGCAGGAGGATCTGCCTTTTTACCCCGGCGCGGACATGTACTACTACCGCGACTCCACCATTCTCGTCATCGTGTGGAAAGAGATAATAGAGGAGCGCTGTGCCACGCTCGCCGAGATCAAGGTGGCCGACGGCTCGCAGTTTCGCCGCAAGCTTGCCGAGGACAGTTACGGCTCGGCGGTCTATGTGAACGCCTCCACCCTTGCCGCCGCCGCCAACGCCGTTGTCGCCTCAAACGCTGATTTTTACGCGGGGCGGCAGACTGGGCTGACCGTGTACCAGCGTCAGCTTTTCCGCAACAGTGCCGACAGGCTTGACACCTGCTTTGTCACGGCGGACGGTGACATGCTCTTCTCCCGCGCCGGTGAGCTTGGCAGCCACGCGGAGGTTGAGCGGTACATCGCCGATAATGACGTGCTTTTTTCGCTCTCTTTCGGCCCCGTGCTCGTGGATAACGGCGTGCTGCAGCAGTGCGAGTCCTACCCCATAGGCGAGGTCAATCTGGAGTACTCGCGCGCCGGTATCGGCATGACGGGCAAATTGCACTATCTGATGATGACCGTCAATCACACCGACTCCCGCCCGCGCGCCACGGTCAATGAGTTTGCCCGCTTCATGTACACCAAGGGCTGCACCAAGGCCTATAATCTCGACGGCGGGCAGACTTCGGAGATAACCATTCTCGGCAAGCCAGTCAACTATGTCGACTTCGGCGCGGAGCGCCCCGTGAGCGACATTATCTATTTTGCCTCGGCTCTGCCCGAATCGGAGGTACGAAGATGAACAGTATTGCCATCTGCGCCGGCTCTGTAATAATATATTGGAGCGGCGTAATCATAGCCCTCGGCACGGCGGCCTGCTTTGCGCTCAGTTACTCGCTCTACACCACCTACAGCGGCTCCGGCAAGGCGCTGTGGTGCGCGCTTCCCTTTTCCGTGGTTTTTTCCGTGCTCTTTTGCCGTCTGCTGCACTGGTACTGCCACATGGAGCAGTATTCCACACTCTGGCAGGCGCTGACAGATTACAGCCGCGGCGGCTACTGTCTGCCCGGCGTGGTGCTCGGTGTGCTGTTGGCGGCATACATCGTGGGCAGGCTCGGCTTCACGTCAAGCCCGGCGCGCATGCTTGACGCGCTCGCCCCCGGTGCGGCGCTCTGCGCGGCGCTCATCCGCCTCTCCGCTGTGTTTGGCAGCTCCTGCCGTGGGCGGATAATCATTGACACCCCAATTTTGCAGCATCTTCCGCTGGCCTGCCCGGTCTACTCAAACGGGGTGATGGAATACCGCTTTGCCACGTTTTTTGTTGAATTTATCGTGATGCTCGCCATATTTGTGCTCATTCTGCTCTTTTATTATCGCCGCCGCAGTCTGAGCATGTACCCCGGTGTATCCGGCGACGGGCACACAGCGCGCGTATTTCTGCTCCTGTACTCCGCTGTTGAGTTTATTCTCGACAGCACGCGCTATGACTCAAGCTACCTGCGTTTTATCTGCGCTGCCTCCTTCACGCAGATTTTCTCCGCGCTGTGCATGCTGGCGGTTTTCGTGTACTACACCCGCCGTTCCATCGGTATTTACGGGCGCACCGGCAAGCACGTGGCGTTTGGGCTCGGCTGGCTTGCGGCGCTCGTGTGCGCGTTTGGTGCTGAGTACTATGTACAGCGCCACGCGAACTGGTATCTCGGCTGTTATTTTGTCATGCTAATCGGCGTTTTGGGCTTGACAGCCGTCACTTATCTGATGTATCTTAGCTGTTGCAAACAAAATCACTGGGAAGAACTTGACGAGGAGTAAGAAATGAAAAAAAACACAAAAATAATAATCGCGCTTATCGTTCTGGCGGCGCTCATATTGGGCGCGGCGCTGCTCTATAAGGCTTTCGCTCCCGCCGCGCAGGCCGGCGCGAAGCATATTGAAATTGAGGTTGTTCACGCTGACGGCGGCAGCCGAGATTTCAGCCTTGATACCGACGCTGAGACTCTGCGCGCCGCGCTGGACGAGCTCGGCATTGTTGAGGGTGACGAGGGCGAGTACGGCCTCTATGTCACCGCCGTCGACGGTGAGAGCGCCGATGCCAACGCACAGGAGTGGTGGTGCTTCACCAAGGGCGGCGAGATGCTGATGACCAGCGTTGACAACACCATGATACAAGACGGCGAGCACTATGAAGCCACATTCACCGTCGGATGGTAAGCTCAGCGCCCGCGAGATGAGCCTGCTTGCCCTTATGGGCGCACTGATGTTCGTCATGCAGCTCGCCATGGCCTCGCTGAGGAACGTGCATATAACCGCCGTGCTTATCATACTCACCGCCGTGTTTTTCGGCTGGCGCGTGATGTACGCGGTGTTTGTGTTCGTGCTGCTTGAGGGGCTGACATGGGGCTTTGGCCTCTGGGTCATATCGTACATGTATCTCTGGCCGATGCTGGCCGCCGCCGCCGTGCTTCTGCGCCGCAATGACTCCGCGCTCGTTTGGGCGATAGTCGCGGCGATACACGGGCTTTTCTTCGGTCTCGGCTGCTCGGTGCCATATCTCTTCATCGGCGGCTGGAGCATGGCGTTCAGCTATTTTGTCTCCGGGCTGCTCTTCGACATCCGCCACTGCATAGGCAATTTTGTGCTCACCCTCGTGCTCTACCGCCCGCTTAAACGGGCCATGGATGCCGCCATGCGGCAGATAAGGCTGCACGAGGGCAAGCGTGAAAAATCAGAATAGATTACAGCGCCCCGGCCATTTTCCTGGCCGGGGCGCTGTCGTCATTGGCTGTATTAATTTCATACTGAAATCTAATTAAAACATTGAAAATGTTTTAATAGCTGCCGCAGCGGCGCAGATTTCGTATGAGACGCCTTTTGAAGCATCAACCGAGCACAGCTCGGCTCCTGGATGCTTCAAATGTTCTGATTAAAATTGAAAATTTTAATCAGAACATAGTATCAGTCGGCAAACATCTCTGTTGAAAGGTATCTGTCGCCGGTGTCGGGCAAGAGGGCAACTATGGTTTTGCCCTCGTTCTCCGGGCGTTTGGCAAGCTCAACTGCCGCCCACACTGCCGCGCCGGAGGATATGCCCACGAGCACGCCCACACCGCGTCCAATCATGCGCCCCGTTTCGAGCGCCGCGTCATCGGGCACGGGGATTATCTCGTCATAGATTGAAGTGTCGAGCACCTCCGGCACAAAGTTTGCGCCGATGCCCTGTATCTTGTGCGGCCCGGCCACGCCCTTGGAGAGCAGCGGCGAGCTTGCGGGCTCCACCGCAACAATCTTCACTTCGGGTTTTTTGCTCTTGAGATAGCGCCCCGTGCCGGTGAGAGTGCCGCCCGTGCCGACGCCCGCCACGAAGATATCGACCTTGCCGTCCGTGTCCTCGTATATCTCCGGGCCCGTGGTCTCAAAATGTGCCTTGGGGTTTGCGGGGTTTACAAACTGCCCGGCAATGAAGCTGCCGGGAATCTCTTTTGCAAGCTCCTCAGCCTTTGCGATGGCCCCCGCCATGCCCTTTGCCCCCTCGGTGAGCACAAGCTCGGCGCCGTAAGCCTTCATAATTGTGCAGCGCTCAACGGACATGTTATCGGGCATGACGATGATTACGCGAAAGCCGCGCGCGGCCGCCATTACGCAAAGGCCAATGCCGGTGTTGCCGGAGGTCGGCTCAATGATGACCGAGCC
>CAUABY010000153.1 GCA_958427375.1 uncultured Eubacteriales bacterium | reverse complement strand
TTTCCTCTTGGAATTATCGGCAAAACGCGTTATAATAAATTGAATAGAGTAAAATAGGCAGTTTGACTAAACAGCTTAATGAATTATTACGGAGGAATTGCTATGAAACGCGAATTTCGAGAGATGTTAGCCCAGCGCGGCAGGAGGGAGCTCCCCAATGTGCTGCTCGCCTCTGCCGAGTGCGCGCCGCTGTCCAAGACCGGCGGCCTTGCCGATGTGGTCGGCACTCTGCCCAAGGCTCTGGCCAAACTGGGTATCGATGCGCGCGTCATCACCCCCTATCACCGCGTCATTAAAGATAAATACGCCTCTCAGGTCGAGCATATGTTCTATTTCTATGTTGACCTCGGCTGGAGGCATGAGTATGTCGGTATAGAGAAGCTCGTGCTCGACGGTGTGACCATCTACCTTGTTGACTCTGAGCGCTACTTCGGCGATAAAATCTATCGCGGCGGCTATGAGGAGCTTGAGCAGTACGCATATTTCACCCGCGCCGTGCTCGACGCCATCCCAAGCCTTGACTTCAAGGTGGACGTTGTTCACTGCAACGACTGGCATACCGCCATGATCCCCGCGCTCGCCCGCACGCAGTACCATGGCGCGATGCAGGAGAATCTCAAGTTCCTGCTCACCATCCACAATATCGCCTTCCAGGGAAAGTGCGGTTTCTATGTGCTTGAGGATCTTTTGGGCGTTGACTCAAAGTACAATACCGCGGAGTTTATGGAGCTTTACGGCTGTGCGGACTTCCTAAAGGCGGGCTGTGTGTTTTCCGACAAGATAAATACCGTCTCTCCGAGCTATGCATGGGAGATTCGCACACCTTACTTCTCCGAGGGGCTGGACGGCATCCTCAACGCCCGCGCCGCCGACCTCTCCGGCATCATAAACGGCATTGACAAGCAGGCGTTTAATCCCAAGACTGACCCGAAAATCCCCGCGCACTTCGACCGCGGCCATCTAAAGGGCAAGGCCGCCTGCAAGGCGGAGCTGCAAAGCCGCATGGGTCTTGAAGTCCGCCCGGACGTGCCGCTCTTCTCCATGGTCACCCGCATGACCGAGCAGAAAGGCTTTGACCTTGTAACCTGCGTTCTGGATGATCTTATGAGCAATGAGGACATGCAGTTCATGCTCCTTGGCTCCGGCGATGAGCGCTTTGAAAACTTCATGCGTGCCGCGGAGGAGCGCTATAAGGGCAGGCTTGTGGCCTATATCGGCTATAATGAGGAGCTTTCGCATCTCGTCTATGCCGGCAGTGACTTCTTTGTTATGCCCTCGCGCTTTGAGCCCTGCGGCCTCAGCCAGATGCTCGCAATGCGCTATGGCACACTGCCGATTGTCCGCGAGACAGGCGGACTGCGCGATACTGTTGAGCCCTATAACCAGTTCACCGGCGATGGCAACGGCTTCTCCTTCGCAAACTATGACGCTTGGGAGCTGAGCGAGACAATCCGTCGCGCGCTCGACTGCTGGCGCAAGCCCGAAACGATGAAAACCCTCATTTCAAACGCTATGCAGGCCGACTTCGGCTTTGACCTTTCTGCACAGGAGTACGCTAAACTATACATATGCATGCTGTAAAGAATCCGATATATAAGATAGCTTTCGGCGGCAGCTATGTGGAGCACTGGTCGGAGGATCACACGCTCTATATAGAGTATCTTGACCGCCGCTATGTCGACGCGCAGCAAATTAACGGGCGCTGGCACGCGATAGACGGGGACGCGTCCATGTGCGCGATTTTGGAGTCTGAGCGCTGTCCCAAGCTCGTCAGGCAGTATTTTGAAGCGGCGGCCACCACTTATGCCGCCATGCAGGACTGCCTGCGCCGTGGTCTGAAGCTTGACAGACTGAATGAGCAGTTCCACTCCGAGGGCAACCCACTGGTTGCCCCGGAGCTGATGCGCCTTTTGATGGACGACTGCGGCTTCTCAATGAATAACGCCTATACCGTCGTCACCCACTGCTGTGCGGATATCCGCGCGATGGGCGTGGCGGCTGAGGAGATAAGCTCGCTGCAGCCGAGAACGGCGGCAGTGCTGAATCTCCTGCGCTCCGTCGCGGATAGCCACTTGGCCGTCAGATATGACAGCCGGGATGAGCTGTATCGCAGTCCCTATGGCCCGCTCTGCGCCGGGGATGAACTGCGTCTTGCAATCCGCGTCCTCTGCGGGCGCGTGAGGGAGGCGACACTCGTCATGTGCTCGGACGAGGGGCGGCAGGAGTATCCCATGCACCGCGAGGGCAGGTACTATGCCGTGACGCTCGTCCCCAGTGAAAAGCCGCAGGCGCTCTGGTACTTTTTCCGCCTTGAGACGGAGGAGGGCACGCACTTCCTCTGCCCGGAGCAGACCGGCTTTGCCGGGCGCGTCTATGGCAGGGAGAGCGGGGCTTTCCGCCTCACCGTCGCCATGCGCGATTTTGAGACGCCAGCTTGGTTTCGCCGCAGTATCATGTATCAGATTTTTCCCGACCGCTTTGCGTTTTCGGATGACGATACCGCAAAGCGCGGGGTGGAGTATCACCGCGCGCTGGGGCAGAATGCCGAGCTGCACGCAAGTCTCGATGAGCCTGTGCGTTGGCAGCCGCGCGAATTTGAGGAGAGCTACAGCCCGGACGATTTTTATGGCGGCACTTTCAAGGGCATCGAGGGCAAGTTGCCGTATCTGCGCGAGCTCGGTGTAAGCGTCATATACTTCAACCCCATTGTTGAAGCGCGCTCAAACCACCGCTATGATACCGCAGACTATATGCGCCCCGACCCCATCCTTGGCACAACTGAGGACTTTGAACACCTTGTAAGGGAAGCGGAAAGCTGTGGCATCCGTATAATCTTGGACGGCGTTTTCTCCCATACCGGGGCGGACAGCGTGTACTTCAACCGCTATGGAAATTACCCCAGCGCGGGCGCGTATCAGGGCGAGAAATCCCCGTACTACAGCTGGTTTGATTTTAAGGATTTCCCTGCGGACTACCGCTGCTGGTGGGGCTTTAAGGATCTGCCTGAGGTCAATGAGCTCAATCCCGATTGGGAGGACTATATCGTCACGGGGGATAACAGTATTGTCAAGACATGGCTTCGCCGCGGCACCGCCGGCTGGCGGCTTGACGTGGCGGATGAGCTTCCCGACGAGACGCTTGAAAAGATACGCCGTGCCGCGAAAGAGGAAAAGCCCGACGCGCTCATTTTGGGCGAGGTCTGGGAGGACGCCGTTATCAAGGAGAGCTATGGCAAGCGCCGCAACTATGCCCTCGGCTACTCGCTCGACTCCGTTATGAACTACCCCTTCCGCACGGCGATCTTGGACTTTGCGCATCGGCGCACAACGGCCTATGACCTGCGTGACTTCCTGATTGCCCAGCAGATGAACTACCCCAAGCCCATGTACTACTCGCTTATGAACCTGCTCGGCTCTCACGATGTGGACAGAATCCGCACCGCTCTCGCCGTCAATTTCAATGTCCGCGACCTCAGCCGCGAGCAGCAGGTCGCACTGCAAATCCCGCAGGAGGATTTGTACAACGCGGTGGAGAAAGAAAAGCTCTGCGCGCTCATCCAGTTTGCCATCCCCGGCGTCCCCAGCATCTATTACGGGGACGAGCAGGGCATGTGCGGCGTGTGCGACCCATTCAACCGCCAGCCGTTTAAAGAGGGCGTAAAGAGCCTGCATGACTGCTATGCCCGCTTAGCCGCGCTCCGCGGCGAGCATGCCGCGCTCAGCACGGGCGAGGCCAAGTTCATGGCCTACTCCGCCGATGTGCTGATGATTCTGCGCTATATAAATGGCGGTGCGGACGTTTTCGGCATTCCCGCCGAGAGCAGCGCTTGGCTTGCGGTCATCAACCGCGGCGGCGCGGACTGCGACTTTGAAGCCGACTGCACAGCCGCAGACTGCGGCATGTTCACCGGCACTATCGCCGCGCACAGCGGCCAGTTCTTCAAACTCAGATAAAAGAGAGAAACGCTGGTTAGATTCCATGTCTGATCCGTTGATTTAACCAGAGTTTCCCCAGGAAAGGCAATCACTATGACCGAGAAGGCGGCACTGTCCGAAAGGTGCGCGGCGAAGTGCGCCGCGACGATAAAAGAATACGCGCCGTCCATCCTCGCAGCCCTCGCGGCGGGGCTTGCGGCCTACCTCTTTGTCTTTACAAATAAGCTTCTCAATTTAGACGAGATAGCGGGGCTTTTCGCCAAGGGTGAGTCAATAAGCTCCGGGCGCTGGGCGCTCGCGCTGACAAGCTTCATATTCCCGGATGTGTCCATGCCGTGGATAAACGGGCTGCTGTCCCTTTTGATGCTCACCGCCGCCGCGTGCCTGACTGTGCGCGTCTTTGAGATAAAAAGTCCCGTCCTGCGCGTCCTGCTCCCTGCGCTCATTGTTGTTTTCCCCTCGCAGGCCGTCACATTCACCTATATGTTCACCTGCGCGCCCTATGCCTTAGCCGTGCTTTTCGCGGTCGCTTCGGTATACGCAACGCTTTGCCATGGGAAACGCGGCTTCGCGGCGGGGCTTATAATGCTCTGCCTCTCGCTCGGCATCTATCAGGCCTACCTCGCCATAGCGGCGAGCCTCTATGTCGTCTACCTCATCAAGCGCGTAACCGACGATGAGTGGAGCACCCGTGAGATAATCAGCTGCGGCGTCAAGTGCCTTGCCGCGCTCATAGCCGCGCTGGCGCTCTACTTTGTGGTGAATAAGCTTGTGATGCTCGCCACCCACACGCAGTATAATTCCTATGCCGACGCAAGCTTCCAAACAGATTTGAAGTCGCTCCTCTTCGGAGTGCGCGTGGCATTCACCGCTTTCTTGGGCTACTTCTATAAGGGTTATTACCACCTCATCCCGAACGGCTTTTCCATGCTGCTGCACCTCGTCTGCCTCGTCATCGTGGCGGTGGAGCTCGTGCGGTATGCCATTGGCACCGTCAAGCGCGGCGCGCGCGGCCGCGCGGCGCTGCTGCTGGGGCTGCTCGTGCTGCTGCCGCTTGCCGTAAACTGCCTTTATATCATCTCCGCCCAGCGCCACACGCTCATGCTCTATAGCTTCGCATCGGTGTACGTTCTCGCCGCCGTCGCGGCCGAGCAGCTGATGACAGGGAAACGCGCCATAGCGCGCGACGTGATGAGCGTGACACTTGCCATAATTGCCTGCGTCAATATCTTCTGGGCGAACAGGCTCTATCTCAAAATGAAGCTTGAGTATGAAAACGCCTACAGCTTCTATTCAACGCTTGTAACGCGCATCAAGACTACTCCCGGCTATGATGCGGACGATATGATTTATATCACCGGGGACGCGCATGAGCTTTTGCACAGCGCGGATGAAATTGACGCCTCAGACCTTGTCGGCGTGATGGAGGGGCTTGTGAACGTCTACAGCCGCGCTGACTTCATTGAATATTA
>CAUABY010000152.1 GCA_958427375.1 uncultured Eubacteriales bacterium | reverse complement strand
GCGCTGAAAACCGGCTTTGACATTGTCATCGTCGCGCGCTCAAGGAGCGTGGGCGCGGAGTACCGCAGGATGGACGAGGCTTTCCTCGCCGCCTGCCGCAAGCTTGAGCTTTTAAGGTGAGTCGTGGTATGAAAAAGCTGATGCTGGCAATGATACACTTCTACCAGAAGTATATCTCCCCCAACCGTCCGCCCTGCTGCCGGTTTATCCCCACCTGCTCGCAGTATGCTGTGGAGGCTATAGAAAAGCACGGCGCCCTCAAGGGCGGCTGGCTTGCTTTCCGGCGTATTCTCAGATGCCACCCTTTCCACGGAAAGGACTATGACATCTATGACCCTGTGCCATAAGGCGTCCAGGGCAACTTACAAATCTAAACACACAAGGAGAAACCTATGTGGGCAGCAATCACAAAGCCATTTGCATGGCTTATGGTCAAGCTCTATGAGCTGACCGGAAACTACGGCTGGGCAGTCATCCTGTTCGCTCTGGCAGTTAACCTGATTCTCACGCCTTTCATGGCCAAGAGCAAAAAGGGTATGATGCGCACCACCCGTCTACAGCCCCAGATGCAGGAGCTTCAGCGCCGTCACGAAGGCAACCCGCAGAAGCTCAACCAAGAGATGCAGAAACTCTACAAGGAAAATGGCGCAAGCCCCACCTCCGGATGCCTGTGGTCTCTCATCCCTTTCCCCATCCTCATCGCGCTCTACAGCGTTATCCGTCAGCCGCTGACAAGGATGATGTTCGTGGCGCAGGAGATGGTGGACGCGATTCAGTCCTACTTTGTGGGCGCGGGGCTCTACACCATCCCCGCCAAGGCCGACGCCTACTTTGAAATCAAGCTCACCGAGCTTGCGCACACCCATTGGAGCGAGCTTCAGTCCGCTCTCGCCGGTCAGCTTGACGGGCTTATGGACATCGACTTCAGCTTCCTCGGCCTCAACCTTGGCAGCCAGCCCAAGTGGAACTTCATGTTTTCCACCGATTGGAGCGACGTGCATGTGTGGCTCCCGGCGCTGGGTCTGTTCCTCATCCCGTTTATCTCCGCCGGCCTCTCCTGGGCGTCGATGAAGATTTCCAACCTCGCAAATCCTCAGGCTGACGCGCAGGCTCAGGCCTCCATGAAGAGCTTGAACATCGTCATGCCGCTCATGAGCGTGTGGATTTGCTTTGTCATGCCCGCCGCCATGGGTATTTACTGGATTGCCAACAGCGTGTTCGGCATGTCCCGTGACTTCGTCCTGACCAAGCACTACCAGAAGCTGCTTGACAAGGAGGACGCGGAGCGTCTGGCCGCCCGCAGCGAACGCGAGAAGGAGCTTGAGGCAAAGCGCCTTGAGACCGAGCGTCTGCGCGCGGAGGGCAAGACCGAGAAGAACGCCAACACCAGCAAGAAAAAGCAGCAGGCTTTTGAGAAGCAGAAGCTTGATGAGCGCAAGGCCGCGCTTGACAAGGCCGAGCGCGCCGCCCGCCGCGAGCGCCTTGGCATCAAGGACAACGAACTGCCCGCCTCTCAGGTCGGCAACCGCCGCTATGCCCGCGGCCGTGCATATGTGCCTGACCGCTACAGCAACCCCGAAAACGCAGAGGCAGCCACTATAGCCGCCGCCGCTGAGTCCGAATTTGCCCCGTCTATCGACGAGAACATTCCGGACGAGCTCAGCGCCGCAGTCGAGCAGGTTATTGAAGAGACCGGCGCGAGCGAAGAATGATTAACAGGAGTAACTTAATATTATGATAAAAACATTGGAAAAGTCCGGCCGCACAGAGGACGATGCTGTCTCCGCGGCTCTCAAGGAGCTTGGACTCGACCGCGACGATGTGTCTGTTGAGATCATAGAGCGCGCCAAATCCGGCTTCTTCGGCATCGGCGCATCCCCTGCTGTTATCCGCGTGAGCTATGAGGTGCCCACCCCCGTGGAAGAGCCCGCGAAGGTTGAGGCAAAGCCCGCCGAGAGCGCCGCCCCCGCCGCTCCCATTGACGAGCCTGAGCAGTACGCCGCGGTGCGCGCATTCATAAGCGGCCTGCTTGAGCGCATGGGCGTAAAGGCAGAGCTTAAGCTTACCGCGCGCGACAACGGCGGCATCAATGTCAACATCTCCGGGCAGGGCATGGGCGCCATCATCGGCCGCCGCGGTGAGACGCTCGACGCTATCCAGCACCTGACCAATTACGCTATCAGCCGCGGCAGCGACACGCACACCCACATCAGTGTGGATGCGGAGAACTACCGCGCCAAGAGAGAGGAATCTCTCACCCGCCTCGCGGAGAAGATGGCGGAGAAGGCCATCAAGTACAAGCGCAGCATGGCTCTTGAGCCGATGAATTCCTATGAGCGCCATGTTATCCACACCGCGCTGCAAAATTACGAGGGTGTGACTACCAGCTCCACCGGCGTTGAACCGAACCGCCGCGTTGTCGTGTCCTATGTGCGTGGCGACGGCGAGGGCGGCAATAACCGCCGCGGTGAGCGCCGCTATGACGACCGCCGCCGCAGTGATGACCACCGCAGTACACCCGCCGCAAAGCCCGCTGACACCACCACGCCCAGCTATGCCAACACCGCGACAGGCTCCAACAAGCCTCAGAGCCGCGAGTGGGCCTAAACATCATTAATTTGTGTATTTCACATTGGAGGAACTACCATGATTTTTGAAAACGTTAGAGACACTCTGGCTCAGCAATTTGAGGTCGAGCCGGACAGCATCACCATGGAAACCAATATCGTTGACGACCTCGGTGCGGACTCTCTGGACGTTGTTGAGCTTATCATGTCCCTTGAGGACAATTACAGCATCAGCATCAGTGATGATGATGCTTCCCAGCTCACCACCGTGGCAAAGATTGTCGATTACCTTGAGAAGCTCAAGTAATCGCTCAAAGGCATTATTCGTTAGAGAGGAGAGGGTCCGCCTGCTCCTCTCTCTTTATATCAAATCCACAGATTTTTTTACCCCAAAGGAAGGGAGTTGATCCATTAAGCTATGATACGTGAGCTTACAAAGAGCCTGCGCGAGTTCAAGAAACCCACCGTCATAACCTTTATTCTGATGATTTTTGAGGTTTTGATTGAGGTTACCATACCCTTTATAACCGCGCAGCTCGTCAACACAATAAAGGCCGGTGCCGACATGGGCGACGTTGTAAAAACTGGGCTCATTCTGGTGCTTCTGGCCTTCGTCTCGCTCTCGTGCGGCTCGCTCGGCGGCTTCACCTGTTCCAAGGCCGCCTCTGGCTTTGCGCGAAACCTCCGGCATGACATCTTTGCCAAGGTGCAGAGCTTCTCTTTTGAGAATATAGACAAGTTCTCCACCGCCTCTCTCGTCACGCGCCTGACCACCGACGTTGGCAACGTGATGTACGCGTTTATGATGATGATTCGCACAGCCATCCGCGCCCCGCTGATGTTCGTTTTCGCCATTGCAATGGCATTCATCATGGGCGGCAGGCTCGCGCTGAGCTTCGTGGTGGTCATCCCGGTGCTGGGCTTTACTATGTACTTCATCGCAAAAAAAGCCCTGCCCGCTTTCCGCGCGGTGTTCAAGAAGTACGACAAGCTCAACGAGTCCATCGAGGAAAACGTGCGCGGTATGCGCGTTGTGAAGAGCTTTGCCCGCGAGGACTATGAAAAGCAGAAGTTCGGTAAGGCCAGCGGCGATATCGCCAAGGACTTCACCTATGCCGAGCGCATTGCCGCGCTCAACTCGCCGGTCATGCAGCTGTGCCTGAACTTCAACATGATTTTCATTCTCGCTGTCGGCTCAAAGCTCATCATCTCCAGCCAGGGCACGGTTATTGACGTCGGTCAGATTTCCGCCATGCTGACCTATGGCTTCCAGATTCTGATGTCGCTGATGATGATATCCATGATATACATCATGCTCACCATGTCGGCCGAGTCCGCCGCGCGTATCGTTGAGGTTCTGCGCGAGGAACCCACGCTCACAAACCCCGAAAACGCGCTGCATGAGGTCAAGGACGGCTCTGTCGATTTTGACGGCGTATCCTTTAAATACTCGCTCAGCGCGAAAAAGTACGCGCTTTCAAACATAGATTTGCACATAAAATCCGGCATGACCGTCGGCATACTCGGCGGCACGGGTTCAAGCAAGTCCACGCTCATCCAGCTCATCTCACGCCTTTATGACGTGACCGAGGGCAGCGTAAAGGTCGGCGGGCACGATGTGCGCGAGTATGACCTTGACACTCTGCGCTCCGCAGTGGCCGTGGTGCTGCAAAAGAACCTGCTCTTCTCCGGCACGATTAAAGACAACCTCCGCTGGGGCAATCCCGACGCGACTGATGAGGAGATGGCGGAGGCCTGCAGGCTCGCTCAGGCGGACAGCTTCATAAGCGCCTTTCCCAACGGCTACAACACCTACATTGAGCAGGGCGGCACCAATGTATCCGGCGGGCAGAAGCAGCGTCTGTGCATAGCCCGCGCGCTGCTGAAAAAGCCCAAAATACTCGTTCTTGACGACTCGACCAGCGCTGTCGACACAAAGACCGACGCGCTCATACGCGCGGGCTTCAAGGCCTACATACCTGAGACAACCAAAATAATAATCGCCCAGCGTGTGGCCTCCGTGCAGGATGCTGACCTCATCGTCGTCATGGACAACGGCAGCATCGCCGACCTTGGGCAGCATGATGAGCTGCTCGCGCGCTGTGACATCTACCGCGAGGTATATGAGCAGCAGACGAACGGAGGTGAGCTCGATGACTAAAAACGAAGTCCAAAAGACCGATATGAGCTCCCTTGGCCGCACAATTAAGAAGTTTTTCGGCTACTACCCCGTGCTCGCACCGCTGACGATGCTGTGCATTCTCTTCTCCGCCGTTGTCAGCTCCATCCCCTCACTCTTCATACAAAACGTGCTCACCGTTGTAGAACGGCTCTACAAAACCGGCGACTGGGCGGCAGCCAAGCCTGAGATAGTTCACTACCTCGTCATCCTCGGCTCGTTCTACCTGCTCGGCGTAATCGCACAGCTTGTCAACACCCAGCTGATGGCAATTATGACGCAGGGCTTCCTTGACAAGCTCCGCCGCGAGGTTTTCGGCGGCATGCAGGATCTGCCCATCCGGTTTTTTGACACCAACCAGACCGGCAACATCATGAGCTACTACACAAACGACATTGACACCCTCCGCCAGCTCGTCTCGCAGGTGCTCCCCTCGCTCATTCAGGCGGGCGCGATTGTGCTGACAGTTTTCTGCATCATGCTCTATTTCAGTGTGTGGCTCACGCTTGTGCTGCTGCTGGGCGTTGTGGCCATGTTCTTTGTCGCCAAGAAGCTCGGCGGCGGCTCCGCGCGTTACTTCATGCAGGCGCAGGTTGTCCTCGCCAAGACCGAGGGCTTCGTGCAGGAGATGATGAGCGGCGAGAAGGTCATCAAGGTTTTCTGCCATGAGAACCAGAGCATTGAGGACTTTTAC
>CAUABY010000151.1 GCA_958427375.1 uncultured Eubacteriales bacterium | reverse complement strand
AGCTCCGGCAGGGAGAAATTCACGGCGGAGCCGCCGTAGAGGTAGTAGACCTGGTCCTTGGCGGAGACGGGCACGGTCAAAATGGCGTATGTATACGCGCCGAGGAGCATGAAGCCCGCTTGACCGAGGGAGAACAGCCCCGTAAAGCCGTTCAAAAGGTTCATGGACACCGCCACGAGCGAGTACACCGCCGCCTTTTTGATGACGGTGAAGAGCTGGCTTGTGGGCTTGAGGATGTTGGGGACACTGGGGAAGATGAGCGTGAGGTTTTCGAGCAGGAGTATGAACAGAAGTCCTCCCGCTATCCACAGCCACGCGCGGCGGCTTATCTTTTTGCTGTCATTTTTTATCATAACTCACGCCTCCTTAAACCTTATCCGTGGCCTTTTCGCCGAAGAGACCGGTGGGCTTAAAGACAAGAATGACAATGAGCAGAGCAAAGGTGAACGCGTCGGAGAAAACCGTATAGCTCGTGCTCTTGATGAGGTTTTCGCAGATACCGATGATGAACGCGCCGATGACCGCGCCGGGCACGGAGCCGATGCCGCCGAACACCGCCGCGACGAAAGCCTTCAGGCCGGGCAGGGCGCCCGCCGTCGGCGTAACCGCGGGGTAACAGGTGAAGTAGAGCACAGAGCCGACCGCCGCAAGCGCGGAGCCGATAACGAAAGTGACGGAGATAATCTTGTTTATCTCAATGCCCATGAGGCGGGCAGTCTCAAAGTCACGCGAGACGGCGCGCATTGCCATACCGATTTTGGTGTGGTTTATAAGCTGGGTCAGCGCGAGGACGAGCAGCACAACAAGCACCGGCGTGATGAGCACAACGAGCTTTGTCGGCGTACCGGCGATATTGACGGTCCTGGCGAGCCAGGAGATAGTCGGATAGGTCATGGGCTGGCCGCCGGTTATGTAGGTCGCCGTATTCTGCAAAAAGTAGCTGACGCCGATGGCCGAAATCATAACGGACATTCTCGGCGCATTGCGCAAAGGCTTATACGCAAGGCGCTCAATGCAGAAGCCGAGCAGCACCGTCAATACGAGCACGAGCGGCAGTGCCACATAGAGCGGCATGGTCGCCGCGAAGTAAATACCCATCAGACCCGCAACCATGAACACATCGCCATGCGCGAAGTTGATGAGACGCAGTATGCCGTATACCATGGTGTAGCCTACGGCTATGAGCGCGTATTGTCCGCCGACCGCAATGCCGGAGAGCAGGACGGATATCATATATTCCACAAGGTTTTCCTCCATTTCTTCTTTGCTTAGGATGCCTTGAAAAAAACCGCCGTTTACCGGGGCTGTTTTCTCAGCCGCCATTTTCAGCACCGCGGCGCTTTTCAAGACACCCCTGACCTAAAGCTTCCTCTTTGCCTCCGCCGCATCAGTTATTGAGAACAGCGAAGCTTCGGTCACACATTTCACGCGGGAATTTAACAAACTGCGTTTTGGCGGGGCTAAGCCCCGCCAAACACAGTTTTACTTATGTCGATTAATTTGCGTTATCTCAGCCGACGGAGCCGGTCTGCTGAGTCTCAAGCATCCAAACGCCGTTTGCGTTGTCGGAGGTCTTGATGAATGCAGTGTCACGGATAGCGTCGCCAATCTCATTGAAAGCGATTGCGCCGGACACACCGTCAAAGGTGACGGCGGGGAGTGCCGCCTTGACTGCGCCGGAGTCGATGGAGCCGGCCGCCTTGAGAGCCTCAAGTGCAACATAATATGCATCGTAACCCATTGCGGTGACAGCCGCTATAGTGTCGTTGCCGCCGTTAGCATCCTTGGCCGCGGAGTCGGAGTTGATATAGTTCTTGATGCCCTCGTCGAATGCGGGTGCGCCGCCCTCCTGATAGAAGGTGGAGACATAGAGCTCAACATCGGTGTCCTTGGCTGCCGCGAGAACCATATTGTCATCAAGAGTGTCGGAGCCGAGGATGGGGATGCCGATATCGAGGGATGCCGCCTGAGAGATTATCTGGGTGGCGTATGCGATGGAGACAGGAGTGAAGATAACGTCAGCGCCTTCGCTCTTGGCCTTGTTAAGGTAGGAGGCGAAGTCGGAGTTGTTGGTGGGGTAGGAGTCGGTGATGACCTTGCCGCCTGCAGCTTCAAAAATCTGAGTGAAGAAGCTGATCAGGCCCTGGTCGTACTCGTTGCCGTTCTCGCCGAGGCAGTAGGCAACCTTTGCGTCAAACTTCTCAAGGGCGAAGTTTGCGAGGACGTTGGCCTGGAAGTCATCCAAGAAGCAGATGCGGAAGTAGTAGTCATTACCGGCGGTGACATTGGGGTTGGTGCAGGTGACACCGACCGCGGCGAGGTTGGCTTCTTCAAACTTGGGGCCGCCTGCCATGGAAACGCCGGAGCCGTAAGAGCCGAGAACGATGGACACGCCCTTGCTGACGAGGTCGGAAGCGGCGGACGGTGCCTTATCGGAGGAAGAGCCGTTGTCGGAGAGAACAAGCTCAACCTTGTAGGTCTCACCGTTTATGTCGACAGTCGGGGTCTCGGAGTTTGCAAACTGCATACCGAGGACTTCTTTCTTGCCGCCGGAGGCGGAGTCACCGGTGGTCGGCTCAAAAACGCCGATTTTAACGACCTTCTCGCCATTTTCAGAAGCTGCCGCGTTGTTGGCATCGCTCACATTGCTGCTGGAGCTGCCGCAGGCACACAGCGCAAATACCATGCAAAGTGCAAGTGCTATTGCTATTACCTTTTTCATATATGTCCCTCCATTATTATATTCGTTTTGGGGTTTTGTCCGTCAGTTACGGACATTTGTTTTTCCCTAACGATACTTTGATTATGAACTATAATTCGCTAAATTGCAATGATGGCTTCCTACCAAATTGTTAAAAGAGTTTTAAGTCTTTTTGTGGATGTTGCACAATTTTGGGCCCGGTGCGCCAGTCCTCGCCGCCTCTGCGCTCTCCTTCCGCCCTGTAGGCGAGGGTATAGAGGTCGTGGGCGTATGCGCCGCTGACGAACACCGCCCCGCACTCGGTGGAGAGGCCTTTAACTGCCGCGGGCTTTGTGACGATGGGGATGGGCGCGGTATCGGCCAAGGTCCTGAGCTGGGCGCGGCCGCGCTCATTGGCCGCGAGCACGCGGATATAGGGCGGAGTAGACGCCGCGAGCTCCGCCGTCACACCTGTTGCGGCGCACATGCACATGCGTCGGATGCGCGAGAGCGCATAGCGCTTGGTCTTGGCGGCGGCAAGGACGGCATTCAAACTGCCCTCACTGCGCACAGCGGCATACAGGCGCGCGCCCGCTCCGTTTGCCGCGTCCGGTATGGCAGCAAAGTCCGCCTCCCTGAGCATGCGCAGGCGGGAGAGCACGGCAAGCTCCATGCGCTCATAGTCAAGCTCGCGCCCGCGGCGGCGCTCCAAGTCAAAGACGGCGGCGGCAGCGGCGGGTATGTTTGCCGACGCGTCACCGCCGTTTGCTATGATGCGGCGGATTTCGGCGGCGGATTTTATATTGTCGCCGCCCGGCGCGTCATGCCCGCTGCCCTCGCGCTTGAGCGTCATAGGCTTCATATTTAAATTAAGGGTGTAGATGGCCTTGATGTACTCCACGGCGAGGATATTGTTCGGCGTTTCAAGCAGCTTTGCCGCCTCACCCATCGTCTCCTCAACCGCGCGCTGGCGCGCGGAGGCGAAGGAGCGGTTTGCGTCATTTGAAAGAATTTCCTTGGTTCTCTCAACAGTCGCCGGGGAAATCAGCAGCTCGGCAAGCTTTTCCAGAGGCACGATCTTGCCCGTCTCACTGCCAAAGCTCATTGTATCCGCGCCTGCCGCCGCCAAAAGCGCCGCGGCTCCGCGCGCGAAGCCCTCCGCCGAGGCGAGCGACCACGGCAGGGGCAGCTCCAGCACGAGATCCGCGCCACAGCGGCAGGCGGCCTCCGCGCGGGCAAACTTGCTGTACAGTGCCGCCTCACCGCGCTGCACAAAATCGCCGGACATGGCGCAGATAATGGTACTCTCCTCCCCCGCGAGCGCGCGGGTTTGGGCGATATGATACTCATGTCCGAGGTGGAACGGATTATATTCCGCAGCTATGCCTATAATACTCATATTAATCTCCTTAATCTCCATTATGCCGCATAATTGGCAGCACAAACAGGAATGAAAATCTCCCTATGCGGCTGGATAGAGATTTTCGGCATGTGCCGCGGCTGCCGCTTTGCGGCGAGCGGCACGCCATTCTAACAGTTACAGTGTGATTTCTCACACTATCACATTTTAAAAAAGACTTGCGTTTTCTTATAAATGTATTAAAATAGAGTGTGCGATTATTATTTTACTTAATTCTGGCGAGATTTACAATAGAAAGGAAAAGTATCAATGAAAATTCTTGTTATCAACGCCGGCAGTTCCTCTCTGAAGTATCAGCTTTTTGACATGGACACTGAGACCGTTCTTGCAAAGGGCCTCTGCGAGCGTATTGGCATAGACGGCCATCTTAAGCACACCCCGCTCGTCGGCGGCAAGCCCGTTTTCAATGAGGACGTGGCTATGCCCACCCACTCTGAGGCTATTGCGGCTGTTATTGACAAGCTTACCAGCGCCGAGTACGGTGTTGTGTCCTCCATGAAGGAGATTGACGCTGTTGGCCACCGTGTCGTCCACGGCGGTGAGAAGTTTGCCTCCTCCGTCAAGATTGACGGCGAGGTTATGAAAGCTCTCGACGAATGCACCCCTTTTGCACCTCTGCACAACCCCGCCAACATCACCGGCATCAACGCCTGCAAGGCCGTTATGGGCGACGACGTGCCCATGGTCGCCGTGTTCGACACCGCTTTCCACCAGACCATGCCCGGCAAGGCCTACATGTACGCCGTGCCCTATGAATACTACCAGAACGATGGCGTGCGCCGTTACGGTTTCCACGGCACCTCCCACCGTTATGTCTCCGCCCGTTGCGCCGAGCTTATGGGCAAGCCCATTGAGGAGCTGAAGATTGTCTCCTGCCACATGGGCAACGGCTCCTCCATCTGCGCCATTGACGGCGGCAAGTGCGCTGACACCTCCATGGGCTTCACCCCGCTGGTCGGCCTGCCGATGGGCACCCGCTGCGGCGACCTCGATCCGGGCGTAATGCAGTACCTGATGAACAAGTACGGCTACGATATTGACACCATGCTCAACATTCTCAACAAGAAGTCCGGCGTGCAGGGCATTTCCGGCGTCTCCTCCGACTTCCGCGATCTCGACAATGCCGCCGCTGAGGGCAACGAGCGCGCAAGACTCGCGCTTGACATGTTCGCCTACTGGGTGGCAAAGGTCGCCGGCTCTTACGTGGCCGCAATGAACGGCGTTGACGCTATTGTATTCACCGCCGGCGTCGGTGAGAACAGCAAGGACACCCGCGCTGACATCTGCAAGTACTTCGGCTATCTGGGCATTGAGCTTGACGATGCGGCAAACTCCAAGCGCGGTGAGGACATCATGATCTCCACCCCCGACTCCAAGGTCAAGGTATTTGTCATCCCCACGAACGAGGAGCTTGTAATCGCGCGCGATACCAAGGCCATCGTT
>CAUABY010000150.1 GCA_958427375.1 uncultured Eubacteriales bacterium | reverse complement strand
TGCTGCATGTGCTTTCAAAGCTCGCGCCACAGCGCGGCTTTACGCTGTGCGCGGCGCATTATGAGCACGGTCTGCGCGGTGAGGAGTCACTGCGGGACGCGGAGTTTGTGGAGCAAATGTGCCAAAGCCTTGGCGTGGAGCTTATCACGGAGCACGGCGATGTACCCGCCTATGCCGCCGAAAACGGGCTTGGCATCGAGGAGGCGGCGCGCGAACTGCGCTATGCTTTCCTCCGTCACGCCGCGGAAAAACTGAGCTGTGACTATATCGCCACCGCGCACAATGCCGACGATAACGCGGAGACCATGCTCTTCAACCTCGCCCGCGGCACGGGCAGCAAGGGCTTGCAGGGCATACCATACCGGCGCGGCAATATAATCCGCCCGCTCATTTCCGTCACGCGCACGGAGATAGAAGCCTATCTTGACAGCGGCGCGATAGAGCACGTGGAGGACAGCAGCAACGCCTCCGATGATTACAGCCGCAACCTCATCCGCCACCGGGTTATGCCGGTGCTGCGCACCGTAAATCCGGGCTTTGCCCGTGCCGCCGCGCGCACAGCGGAGCTTCTGACGCGGGACGATGACTTTATCACCGGCGCCGCGCGTGAGTTTATCGCGCGCGAGTATGACGGCGAGAGCCTGAGCGCGGCGAAGCTTGCTGAGCTCCATCCGGCCGCCGCCTCGCGCGCCGTGCGCCTTTTGTGGGATAAAACGCTCAGCCGCCAGCATGTGGAGGCGGTGCTTGCGCTTGTGAATGGCGAGGGACTTGCCTTTGTGGATGTGCCGTGCGGCAGAATCCGGCGCGAGCAGGGGAGAATCTATTTTGTCGAGACCAAGGCGGTGGAGATACCGCCGCGTGTCATCGTACCTGGCGAGGAACTCCGTGTACCGGAGGCCGGAGTAAAAATAAGCGCATATTTTACGGAATACAGCGAAGAAATTTATTGTTTGTTCAAGAATTATTGTCTGAAATGTGAGAGCATATGTGGTAATCTCGTCTGCACAGGCCGCAAGCCGGGCGACAAGCTCAGTATTGAAAGCCGCGGCTGCACAAAAAGCCTGAAGCAGCTTTTCACCGAAAAACACATGACCCAGCGCCAGCGGGATATGACCGTGGTGCTCAGAGATGATAAAGGAGTGGCCGCAGTGGCGGGCTTTGGCGCGGATAAGCGCATGAAGCCTCAGCCGGGAGACAGGGTGCTCTGCGTCAAAATAGAAAACGAGAAATAGAAAAAAATAAATAGAAAAAGATAAATAGACGAGGGAGAAAGAGAAATATGGACACGATGGAAAGAGATATTGAGCGCGTACTTATTTCGCAGATTGAGCTTGAAAAAGCGGTGCAGAAGATTGGCGCGAGAATCTCCGAGGACTATGCGGGGGAAGAGCCGGTTTTCGTGGGCGTGCTGAAGGGCAGCTTCATCTTCATGGCTGACCTTATGCGCCATGTGACGGTAAACTGCAATATGGACTTTATGGCGGTGTCGTCTTACAGCGGCACGACCTCCACCGGCGCCGTGAAGATAAATAAGGACTTGAACGAGGATATTGAGGGCAAGCACGTCATCATTGTCGAGGATATCCTTGACTCCGGCGTCACGCTCATCTTCCTCAAGGGCTACCTTGAGGGGCGGCATCCCGCGTCCATCAAGATTTGCACGCTCATGGACAAGCCCGCGCGCCGCAAGGCACAGGTCTATGCCGACTACTCCTGCTTTGAAGTGCCCGACGCTTTTGTCGTGGGCTATGGCTTGGATTATAACGAGCGCTACCGCAACCTCCCGTACATCGGCGTTTTGAAGCCGGAAGTGTACGGCGGATAAACTTAATTTGTATTTAATTTATATTTTCAGATATAGTATTAAAGAAAGCAAAAAGCAAAAAAGCAATATACCCCTAACATAAAGGATGTGACAGTTTTTTGAAACCCAACCGCAATAGAACCCGTGATTTGGGATTTTACGCGCTGCTGATGGTTCTGCTTGTGTCGGTCATTTTGACGATGACGCGCGACACGGGGAGCAATCAGCTTGAGAGCTATTCAGAGCTCGTTGACCTTTTCAATGAGGAGAAGGTGCAGTCTTTCACGACGGAGGGCAACTCCATCATCCTCCAAATCAGAACCGGTGACGAGGTTCGCCCGACCGAGGAAAAGACCTATGATCTCTATAGCTTCGGTGTGTTCTATGAGGATTTTAAGGACATAATAAGCAAACAGTACGCCTCCGGCGTTTTGGAGAAGTACGACTATGAAGAGGGCTTCACCGTCCCGTGGTGGGCAAGCTTCCTGCCGTATCTCGTTATCATGATCGGCGCGATGGCGCTTTGGTATGTCATGATGAACAAGGCCGGCGGCATGCAGGGCGGTGTCGGCAAGTTCAGCAAGGCGCGCACAAAGCTCGGCAGTGACGAGAAGGACAAAAAGACCTTTGCCGACGTTGCCGGCTGTGACGAGGAGAAAGAGGAGCTCGCGGAGATTGTTGACTTCCTCAAGGACCCCAAGGCCTATGCCGCCATGGGCGCGCGTATACCCAAGGGCGTGTTGCTCGTCGGCCCTCCGGGCACAGGCAAAACCCTGCTTGCAAAGGCCGTCGCGGGTGAGGCAAACGTGCAGTTTCTCTCCATCTCCGGCTCGGACTTTGTGGAACTCTATGTCGGCGTGGGCGCGGGCCGCGTGCGTGACCTCTTTGATCAGGCTAAGAAAGCCGCTCCCGCCATCATCTTCATCGACGAGATTGACGCTGTCGGCCGCCAGAGAGGCAGCGGCCTCGGCGGCGGACACGACGAGCGCGAGCAGACCCTTAACCAGCTGCTCGTCGAGATGGACGGTTTTGGCAGCAACGAGGGTGTTATTGTCATGGCCGCCACCAACCGCGCGGACATCTTGGATAACGCGCTTTTGCGTCCCGGCCGTTTTGACAGACAGGTCTATGTCGGCCTGCCCGATATCCGCGGCCGCGAGGCTATCTTGAAAATCCACGCCCGCGACAAGCAGCTTGCAGACGACGTTGACCTCAACTCCATCGCCAAGGGCACGCCGGGCTTTGCCGGTGCCGACCTTGAAAACCTTATGAATGAGGCCGCGCTTCTGGCCGTGCGCCGCAAGCACCGCTTCATAAATATGGAGGATATAGACGAGGCCGTTTTGAAGGTACAGATGGGCCCGGAGAAGAAGAGCCGCAGGATGAGCGACAAGGCGCGCCGCCTCACGGCCTATCACGAGGCAGGTCACGCCGTGGCCGGGCGCTTTCTAAGCCACGTAGATCCCGTACATTATATCACCATCATACCGCGCGGCGCGGCCGGCGGCTTCACGCTCTTCCGCCCGCAGGAGGATTTGGAGAACTTCAAGTCGCGCGAGGAGATGTTTGAAAACATCGTCATGGCGCTTGGCGGACGCATTGCAGAGAAACTGTTTCTGGATGATATATCCAGCGGCGCGTCCGGCGATATCCAGCAGGCAAGCTCCATCGCCCGCGACATGGTTATGAAGTACGGCATGAGCGACAGGCTTGGCCCCATCTCCTATGACAGCTCCGACCACAGCATTTTCATCGGCCGTGACTTCGGCCAGACCAAGAGCTATTCCGAGGAGACTGCCGCCATCATCGACGAGGAGGTCAAAAAGATATTTGACCGCGCCGGTGAAAAGTGCGAGGAGATACTCAGCGAGCATGCCGCGCAGCTTCGCGACATTGCGGAGTACCTCCTTGAGCATGAGACCATGGAGGCCGAGGAGTTCAACTACTACTTCGAGCATGGCGAGTTCATGCCTGTCCCGCCCAAAAAACTGCGCGAGATACGCAATGACACCACAATTGAGCGCCCCGCCCGCCATATCTCCATGGTGAGCGAGGAGGCCGAAGCCCCCGCGCCTGAGGCGGATAACGCCGCCGGGGACGCCGCTCCCACGGCTGACGCGCAAAGCGCCGAGGGCACCGCCGCAGAGCCGGGCGGCGAGCAGAAGAAAGACTAAGACGCCATTAAAAGAGGACAGCATCACACTGTCCTCTTTTTATTAAAAATAATGAAAGGAAGATTCTCGACATGGAGACTAAACTCGGCTTTGGCTGCATGCGCCTGCCCATGAACGGCGGCGAGGTTGACTACGCGGAGTTCAACCGCATGATAGACTACTACATGGACGCGGGCTTCAACTACTTTGACACCGCCCACGGCTATCTTGACGGTAAGAGCGAGACCGCCATCCGTGACTGCCTTACGGCCCGTTATCCGCGCGAAAGCTACATACTCACCGACAAGCTCACCAACACTTATTTCAAATCCGAGGCCGAAATCCGCCCGTTCTTTGAATCACAGCTTGAGGCCACGGGCGTTGAGTATTTTGACTACTACCTCATGCACTCTCAGACGGCGGAGACCTATGAACACTTCATGGCCTGCAACGCGTATGAGGTTGTAAAAGCACTCAAGGCCGAGGGCAAAGTGCGGCACATGGGCATCTCCTTCCACGACAAGGCATCGGTGTTAGACAAGATACTCGGCGAGCATCCGGAAATTGAGGTTGTGCAAATCCAGTTCAACTACGTCGATTATAACAGTCCCAGCGTTGAAAGCCGCAAAGTGTATGAGACCTGCCGCCGCTATAATAAGCCTGTGCTCGTGATGGAGCCTGTCAAGGGCGGCGCGCTTGTGCGTCTGCCTGAGAAAACAAAGGAAATTTTTGCCGCAATTGACGCGCAGGCCAGCCCCGCAAGCTTCGCCATCCGCTTTGCCGCCTCCTTTGACGGCATGTTCAAAGTTCTCTCCGGCATGAGCGATATGGAGCAGATGCGCGATAATGTCGCCACCATGCGCGATTTCAAGCCGTTCAGCCCGGCAGAGTACGAGGCTGTTGACAAGGTCTGCGCCATCCTCAGTGAGCTCGGCGGCATTGCCTGTACCGCCTGCCGCTACTGCACCGCGGGCTGTCCCAAGCATATCCTCATCCCCGACCTTTTCGGCTGCTACAACTCGAAAAAGCAGTTTAATGACTGGAACAGCAATTTCTATTATGGCCTGCACACAAGAGAAAACGGCAAAGCGTCCGATTGTATCGGCTGCCGCCAGTGCGAGCGCATCTGCCCGCAGCACCTGCCGATAACAAGCCTTTTGAAGGAAGTTGCCGCCACATTTGAAACCGAGGAGCAGGCGGAATAAGTCAGCTACACACTTTTGACAAAGCCTCGCAGAGTTCACCGCCCGCAGGCGGCGAATAAAATCAAATCGTTTTCTGCGGCGACCGGCGCGGCACAGAAAACTCTTCTCACGGATCGAGTGCCTCAATGTGCGCCGTAGGCGCACATTGAGGCAGCGAGTGAAGTGCAAACCTAAAGCCATTTTGGCTCTGTAAACGACTTGCTATTAAGCCCTTGACCGAAGCGGTGCTGTGTGCTAAAATTAAGCGTCGGATGTGTGATAGTTGGTATCCACAACCAAAAATCAACGAAACGGAGATACTAACATGGAGAGAATCAAGACTCTGGAAACCCGTGACCTCTGCGCAAGCGCCCAGAACGGCGGCTGCGGTGAGTGCCAGACCTCCTG
>CAUABY010000149.1 GCA_958427375.1 uncultured Eubacteriales bacterium | reverse complement strand
ATTGTAAAACAGGGTGGATTTGAACAGCGGCTTGGAGATAAAGCCGCTTATCCCGGCCTCGCGCGCCTCAAGCTCAAACTCGCTCCAGTCATAGGCGGAGATGAGCAGAATCGGCACCTGCTTGCCCAGGTGCTCACGCAGCTTTTTAGCCGTCTGAATGCCGTTCATCCCCGGCAGCTTCCAGTCGAGCAGAATAATCTGGTAGTCGTCGCCCATGTTGTGGCGGCCGACGGCCAGATCAATGGCCTTCTCGCCGCTCAGGGTCCATTCCGCGTTGATTCCGAAAGTTTTCAGCGTCTCAATGGTGGACTTGCACAAGAACGCGTCGTCATCCACCACCAGCATGTTCCACGCTGGCAGCACCATGTCCACCTCCGCAGCGGCGGCTTTCTCAAAGTCAAAAGTCAAGTTAAACTCACTGCCCTCGCCAGGCTTGCTGTGAATCTCAATAGTTCCGCCCATAGCGTCCACAATGTATTTTGTAATCGCCATGCCCAAGCCGGTGCCCTCAACTTTCTGGATTCGGGTACTGTCGGCACGGGAGTAGGCCTCAAATATCTTTTCAAGGAATTCCGGGGTCATGCCTATGCCGTTGTCGGCCACGCTGATGTGTATTCGCGCAAAGTCTCCGCCCTTGGGGGATTCCTCCTCCCAGAGCGACAGCTTTATCGCGCCGCCCTCCTGCGTGTACTTTGTGGCGTTGGACAGTAGGTTGAGCAGCACCTGATTTAAACGCACACCGTCACAGCGCACGTTCTCGGCGTCCACCTTGCCCACATGCACATCAAAGCTCTGGTTTTTTGCGCTGATTTGCGGCTGCATAATGCTGACTATTCCGTCAAGCAGCTCTTTCAGGGAGACGTCCTCCTCCGTCAGCGTCATTTTCCCGCTCTCCACCTTGGACATGTCCAAAATGTCATTTATAAGCCCCAGCAGCTGCTTGCTCGACATGGCGATTTTCCGCAGGCAGTTTTTCACCTGCTCCATATCGTCAATGTGTGCGGTGGCAATTGCCGTCATGCCTACAATGGCGTTCATCGGCGTTCGTATGTCGTGGCTCATGTTCGCCAGAAACTCGCTCTTGGCCTGACTGGCCTTGGCGGCCTCCCGGCGGGATTTATCCATCTCCTTTATCTGCGCGGTGCTCATCTGGAAATAGCGGATAAAGATTAGCAGCATCAGTATCAAAACGGCCATGCAGGAGAGCACCGTGAATTTAGTCCTTTGCACATTCAGGTGGTCCAGCACGTCATTTAACTGGTTGTTCGGCATGATGGAGATAAGGTTCCATTCGGAGTTTGCCAGCGGAACGCTGTAGAGCTTCTGCTCCTCGCCGTTGACGGAGATCGTCGCGGAATAGGGGCTGTTGCTCTGCAAGGCCGCGTCAAAGTCGTCTATAGAATATGGCGCGTCGGACGCGTCGCGGTATGGGCTCAGCAGCTCCGGCAGGCGCTGGGAATAGTCATCCAGACCCATCAGCTCATTTTTGATGACAAAGCTGCCGTCGTTTCTCACGATGCAGAACGTGAGCATCTGCTCCTTGTCGCTCAGCGCCAGAAAATCAGTGATGTATTCCAAAGGCACCGCTGCCACAAGCCCGGTGCTGACATCGCCGCCCGACATGGGATAGGCCGCATCCACGCCGAACAGCACTACCTGATTTCCAAGGTCGTCCACGCCGATGGCAACACGCTGCTTGCCCTGTATCAGCGCCTCGGTAAAGGGCTTGGGATTGACAGCCTGGATTGGGCGGCCCTTCAGAGTTTCCATCGTGCCGTCGGTGGTGCAGAGCGCGAGGTAGTCAAAATTACGTACAGCCGCGCGGTAGATAAGCTCCTCGTACAGATCATCCTGACTTCTCCGCTCCGGGGAGACCGCAGAGGCAAGACCGGTCACCTGATTAAAGCGCAGCTGGATAACTGACTCAAAATGCTTGGATATCTGCTCGCTCGTGCCGGAGAGGTAGATGTTGCCAATCTCGTGAAAGGCCTCGTGGCTCTTGCGGTTCATGTATTGCCCCAGCAGTGTAAAAGCAATGATGCTGAAAACCGTGACCGCCGCGAAGCTCAGCCGTAAAAACCGTATTATAGCGCTGCTGCTTTTTTCGTTATGCATTGGCATTATCCCTCTAAGCTCTGTCTGTATTCTTCCACAGCGCGTATTATGCGCTGATAGTCCTCAGCCATCTGAGGAGCCATGCTCAAGGCCTTGCTGTAATCCTGCTCTTTCATGGCCGCGGTGATTTGGCTGCTGCTCTCGTAAAGCGCGGTAAAGGAGAGGTTTTGGCATACCCCCTTGAGCGTGTGTACAGCCCGCAGACCCTCTTCATAGTCCTGCCGGGCCATGGCCTCTCCAAACATGGAAAAGCTCTTGTCATCTACAAATTTAAGAAGGAATTTTTCCACTAACTGCTCCTTGCGCAGTCTGCCAAAAACCCCGTCATAATCTCCGCCGAATTGGAGATAGCATTCTCTCAGCGTCATGTTTGTTCACTCCTTATATAATATCTGCCAATGTGTCACTCGTCCAGAAAGCGAATGACCATCTGGCCGCCTGCGCTCTCGCTGGACTGCGCCGCGGACTTTGCCATCGAAAAAAGCGCCTCCTGCCTGCCCGGCCCCCAAAAGCCGTATATGCTCATCGAAGCTTGCGGCTGCTCCTGCGCGGCAGGCTCGGTGAAATGCTGCCTGAGCGCCTCCAGACGGGGCTTAAAAGCGCTCTTCGTCATGCTGCGAAAGGCGATGAGAAACTTGCCGTCATCAAAGCGGATAACAGGGTCGTTTTGCCGTGTCAGCGACAGCAGCAGCCTGCCTGCCCGGCGAAGCGCCGCGTCTCCGGCTTCGCGCCCGCTGACCTCGACGAGATTTGCAAAGTTATCTATGCCAATGAGAACAACGGCCTCAATGTCGGGGCTGTCCTGTATGTACTCCTGAAAATAGCGGCGGTTGTATACCCCCGTCAGCGGGTCGATGTACAATAGCTGCATGTACTCCGGCAGCCCGGAGGACGTCTCGTGTCTGCCGCGCGGCTCATCGGCCCGCGGCGCGCCGCCGGCCTTGACGCTGCTTGCCGAACCGGCATCCTCTTTCAGATGCCTGAGCGCGTCCGAAGTTTCATCAAGGCATTGCAGCAGCAGCGGATTGAAAACGCCGCACTTCCCCTCGTGAATCATGCTCAGCGCCTGCTCATGGGGGATGGCCTTTTTGTAGCAACGCTCGCTTGTCAAAGCGTCGTATACATCCGCCAGCGCCACAACCTGCGCGCCGATGGGGATTTCCTCACCCTTCAGCCCGTCGGGATAGCCCCGCCCGTCATAGCGCTCATGGTGCCAGCGGCAGATTTCGTATGCCGCGCTTACCAGCGGCGATGACGCCTGCTCAGCGGGCAGATTGGAGAGCATCTCCGCGCCGGTTGTCGTGTGGGTTTTCATAATCTCAAACTCTTCCGCGGTCAGCCTGCCGGGCTTGTTGAGAATCTCCTGCGGTATGGCTATTTTACCCACGTCGTGGATGGCGGAGACGGTTTTGATAAGGGCGATTTTATCATCCGAAAGGCCGTATCTGCTCGTGCATCGAGCGAGGCATTTCAGCAGTGTCTCCGTAATGTCTTTCACGTGCTGAATGTGAACGCCGCTCTCCCCGTTGCGAAATTCCACAATGTGAGACAGAATGGAAATCATTAAATCGTTGTTCTTCTGCTGCTCTAAAAACTGCTCTTTCACCGTGTTTTCAAGGTCGTGCTGGCGGGCGTAAAGCATCAGCGTGTTTGCGATACGCTTGCGGACAATCATAGGGTCAAATGGGCGGCCGATGTAGTCAAAAGCGCCCAGACTGTAGGCGCGGTTGATGTTGTCCGGCGAGCCGTCGGAGGATATCATCATCACCACTACTCGGTCGTTCCAGTAATGATCATTTATGTAGTTGAGTACATCGAAGCCGTCCATTTCCGGCATCATAATGTCCAGCAGCACAAACCAGAAATCCGATTCGTTCCCGGCGAGAATCTCCACCGCCTCGCGGCCGTTTTCCGCCTCCGTCACATCGTACTGCCCTTCCAAGATATCCGCCAGGAAAACGCGGTTCATCTCTGAATCGTCCACAATAAGAATTTTCTGCTTTTCCATGGTTCCACCCTCCATGCAGCTTAACCAGCACCGCGCCCAGACAGGCATAAAGCCCCGTGCAGCTGCTATTTTAACGACGATAAATTAAAAAATACTCCGCACTATTTTAAAATATAAAAACAAATATTGCAATAGTAAGAATAAAAAAATTGTGCCGATTCCATGCCCTCAAGCGCCAACGCGCTTCCTAAATCTGACAGGTAAAAGCCCCGTGCTCCACGCATTGAAAAGCGATGTCTCATTTACCACGCCAAACGCCTCATTCACGATTTTTTCTGGACACGGATTTTTTGATATGCTATATTTGATATGCGTAAAACTGTGGCCAAACAGGTGGGCGATATGGAGCTGAAAAAGGAGACAATCTGCGAAAATACGCTGGAAATTATCCGCGAATATTATCTGAGCAATACTGAGCCGCTGCTTTCCGCAATTTCGGACAACTGTGTTTGGCTCAGCACGGGAAATACCTTGGCTTCCGGCGCGTCGGCCATCAAAAGCCTCTTTAAAGATGACTTTGTTATGCCCGCTTACCGCTTGGAGGAGCCAAACTTCCGCCCCGTGGAAACCGGCTGTGACAGTCAGCTGATTGTCCTTGGCCAGTACGCCCTTTATTCTGAAGGAGAGCCTCAGCTTGTCAGCGTGCTCAGGCAACGCGCCACCTTCTGCTACCGCGAGGAGAATGGGCAGTGGCGGCTTTATCATATGCACATGTCCAATGTGTGGAGCGGGCTGCTGAGTAATGTGGCTTTCCGATCCCTTGTCAACGCGCAGACTTATCAATATGTCAAGGAGCGGCTGTTGGGGAAAACAGGCGGGGAATACAAAAAGCTTGTTTTCAAAAGCGATGTTTCAAATCAGTTTATTGATATCAATACTGTGCGCTATATACAGGCGATGGACAACGAGTGCGTCATATGTACGCTTAACGAGCGCAGACAGGTGCCAATCTCAATGAAGGACTTGCAGCCGCGTCTCCCCAAAAACTTTTATCGAATTCATCGGAGCTTTTGCGTCAACTGCGACTATGTCACAAAGATTGAGCGCTATTGTGTAACACTGGTAACAGGTGAGGTGCTGCCCGTTCCGAAAATGCGCTATACGCGGATACGGGATGAGCTGACCGCCTTGATTGA
This sequence comes from uncultured Eubacteriales bacterium, assembly GCA_958427375.1. GTDB lineage: Bacteria > Bacillota > Clostridia > Oscillospirales > Oscillospiraceae > Limivicinus. The sequence continues at coordinate 333 of CAUABY010000149.1, read as the reverse complement.
AAAATACGCTTTCTATTAAAACCAGTCTTTCTTTATTTCCGCGCAGACAGGAAGGAGGAACGCTATGCAGCAGTTTGAGGTTCTTCGCACGGAACAAAAATATGAATTGAGCCCGCCGGAAGCCTCGCGGATGGAGTTTCTGCTCTCTCAGGTGCTCAGGCGGGACAGCCACAGCCAAAACGGGGGATATATGGTGCGCTCACTGTATTTTGACACGCCGGACGCGCTGGACTATTATGAGAAGCTGGACGGCTTGGAGGCGCGCAAGAAGGTGCGCCTGCGCGTCTATGGTTTCGGTGACACCCCAGCAAAACTTGAGCTCAAGCAGAAACA
>CAUABY010000148.1 GCA_958427375.1 uncultured Eubacteriales bacterium | reverse complement strand
GCTCCATCTTCCGCGTGGTGTCCTTCGCTTGGGCAGGCTTCGGCGCAACCTTCGTCCCCGTGATGCTCTGCGCCCTGTTCTGGAAGCGCTGCAACTATCAGGGCGCGATTGCGGGCATGATTTCCGGCGCGGCCACCGTGTTCATCTGGAAGTACCTCATTGCCCCCATTGGCGGCATCTTCTCCATCTATGAGCTGCTGCCCGCGTTCATCGTCTCCTGCATCTTCATCGTTGTCGTCTCCCTCTGCACCAAGGCTCCTGAGGCGGAGATCACCGAGGAGTTTGAGAACGTAAAGGCCGGTATATAAACAAGTGTAAATCTTTTTCATTTCCTTATATCTCTTAAGACTGTCAAAAAACTATGCTGCAATACAAAGAAAATAGAGCCGCAGGGGAGCACGAGGGGGCAAGGCCCGCCTCGTGTACAATGAACCGCCGCAGAAAAGGCCACTTTGTGGGCTTTTCGGGCGAAGCTGCATTTTGATACTATCAAAATGCTCGGCGGCTGAAGCGCGGTCAAAAAAGTCAAAAAAAGACTTTTTTGACAAGCTGTAGAGGACGTATTATTTATTAATGCGTCCTCTTTTTTTGACTTTGCCGCCGTGTTGTGATATATTTTAACTATAATTTCTGTCGAAAGGACAGTACGCCATGCTGAAAATCGACACTGCGCCTGCGGATAAGCAGCGCGGCTTTACATACAGCAGAATATTAAGAGCCCTGCTCTTTGTGCTCTCCGGGCTTTTGTGGGCGCTCTTTTTCTCTGAGACGACCTCCCCGCTATATGACAGCGTGGGCTATGACTCCGCCATGTTCCAGACCATCGGCAAGTACTGGGCGCAGGGTTATCTGCCCTATGTGGATTTATTTGACCACAAGGGGCCGCTTATCTTCTTCATAAACGCCGTGGGCTATGCTGTCTGCGGGCGCACGGGCGTATTTATTCTTGAGGTGCTCACCCTCGCGCTGAGTGAGTGGCTGGCGTTTGAGCTTCTCAAAGAGGCAAAGCTTCCGCGCTCCGCCGCGCTCACTGCCGCTGTCTTTCTGCCCTTTTTCATTGCCATGAACTGGCAGGAGGGCAACACCACCGAGGAATACATTCTCCCGCTCCTTTTCGCATCCTATCTTTTACTAATGCGCTGGTGCGCCGCAGTGGAGCGCGGGGATTTCCGCCACCCGGCCCGCTATGCCTTTGTATACGGGCTGAGCTTCGCTTTCGCACTTTTGACGCGCGTGACAAACGCCCTTGGGCTGTGCCTTGGCGTGGCATTTATCGTAATTGCGCTTATAGTAAAGCGCGAGTGGAAAAATCTTTTTGCCAACGCCGGGATGTTCATTTTGGGCGCGGCAGTGCTGATTCTGCCGTTTTGCGTCTACTTTGCCGCACACGGCGCGCTGTACGACATGTGGTACGGCACTCTGCTTTTTAACCTTGACTACAAGTCCAATTCCGCGACAGAGTTTGGCCGCTCGCTGGTTGATATAATCGTGCTCTTCCGGCGCTACATCGTGGGCTGGTGCCTTGTGGCGGCGGCGCTGTGGGGTCTTATCGCGGGCGGGCGCGGCCGGCGGCTGGTGCCGCTCTTCTGGCTCATCATAGGCACCGTGAGCACTTTTTTCATGTACACGCTCTATGACTATGCGCATTACGGCGTTATTCTTCTGCCGCTTTTCTATGTGGCGCTGGCGCTGTTTTTCCGGCCGCAGGAGACGACGCGGAAAAGGCGCGTGTCAATGGTGCTGGCCGTGTGCATGCTTGCGGCCGTGGGCGCAAGCTCCGCGCTGAAGATGTACAAGGACAAGACTGAGGTTCTGCCGCCGCAGGCCTATGAGGACTATGGTGACGACTACCTGCCGCTCATTGAGTTCATCCCTGAGGATGGGCGCGATAGCTTTATCGCCTTTGACTGCCCGCGCAGGATCTACCTTGAGACCGGGCTTCGCCCCGCACTGCGCTTTTTCACCTTGCAGCAGTGGATGTGCGTAAACAGCCCCAGCTTTGCCGAGGCGCTTCGCACCGAGTTTGACGAGAGCGAAATTGAATGGGTGCTGACCTTCAACATCTATTCTGAGCCTTTGGCGACAGAGGACATTATAGAGGCGAAGTATACACTCGTCGCGCAGTCGGAAAACGGGATATACAAGCTCTACCGCTTTTCTGCGGCTGAGGGCGAAGCGGAAAGCGCGGAGAGCGTATACTACCAGTTTATCAAGCAGGTTTCAGACTGCGTCACGCCGATAGTCTTACAGCACGACACACGCATATACAGCGTAAGCGCGGTTGAAAAGCTGCTGATATGGGGCTCCGAGAACGGCTACAGCTTCCGCGCGCTCGACAGCTCAATTGAGGGATATCAAAGGTTTTGAGCATTTGAACATACAAAAAGGGCAGTGCGGATGAAAACGCACTGTCCTTTTAATAATTTTAAGTATAAGCTTTTATTTAGCCCCTATAAGATCCTCGCCGATTTTATACACGTCGCCCGCGCCGACGGTGAGAATGATATCGCCCGGCTGGGCGAGCTTTTTCAGGCTCTCTTCAAGCAGGGCAAAGCTGGGGTAGAAGCTCGCCCCGTCGATCCGCTCGGCAAGCGCGGAGGAGGAGATGCCGATGGTGTTCTGCTCGCGCGCGGCATAGATTTCCGCTAAGAGCAGGAGGTCAGGGCGCTTGAGCTGCCTGACAAAATCCTCAAACAGCGCCGCGGTGCGCGAATAGGTATGCGGCTGGAAAACGAGGATTGTGCGCTTGTAGTTGAGCTTTTCCACCGCGTCAAGCAGGGCTTTCAGCTCGCCTGGGTGGTGGGCATAGTCATCATACACGTCAGCGCCGTTATACTTGCCCTTGAACTCAAAGCGGCGGCCCGCGCCGTTGAAGCCCGCGAGCCCGTACTTGACGGAGCTGGGGCGGATGCCGACGCAGATGCAGGCGGCGGTAGCGGCAAGCGCGTTTTTAATGCTGTGCTCACCGGGGACATGCAGCGTGACATCTGTGAAGAAGCGCCCCTTATACATGATATCAAAGTGCGAATTTGCGCCCTTGTACTCAATATTCTCCGCGTACACGTCCGCGTCGCGGCTGAGGCCGAAGGTGATGACCTTGCGGTTTATGCCCTTGAGAGTGGCCATGGTATTGGCGTCATCATAGTTTGCGACAACATAGCCGTCCTCCGGGACGCGCTCGGCAAAGGTGCGGAAGGACTTCTCCACATCCGCCAAATCCTTGAAGAAATCAAGGTGGTCAGCCTCGATATTGAGGATGACGGCCACGGTGGGGTGAAAAGAGAGGAAGGAGTTATAATACTCGCAGGCCTCCATTATAATGGTGTTGCCGTGACCCACCCTGTGCCCGGCCTTTAAAAGCGGCAGTGTGCCGCCTATCATAACGGTGGGGTCTTTCTCCGCCGCCATGAGTATATGTGTACACATGGAAGTCGTCGTAGTCTTGCCGTGAGTGCCGGAGATGCAAAGGGCGTTGCTGTAGTCCTTGGAGATTGCGCCCCATGCCTGCGTGCGCTCAAAAACCGGGAGCCCCAGTTCGTGCGCACGGACTATCTCCGGGTTATCATCATGCACGGCGGCGGTGCGCACAACAAATTCCACATCCGGCGTGATGTTCTCGGCGTTGTGGCCGATGAGCACCTCTATCCCCTTCTGCCTGAGCGTGGTGACGTTGGGATTGACCTCGTTATTATCCGAGCCCGTGATATTAAGCCCCATGCCGCTGAGCACCTCCGCCAGAGACGACATTGAAACGCCGCCTATGCCCACAAGATGCCCTCTTCTCCCAGGTGACATATAATTCTCAAATCCAACCATTATAATCTCCATTCTGCCGCATAATTGGCAGCCCAAACACGAATGAAAACCTCCATCTGCGGCTTAATGGAGATTTTTGGCATCGCCGTGGTTGCCGCTTTGCGGCGAGCGGTACGCCATTTTTTATATTAGTACGCAAAGCCACACTAACGCTTACGCAAAGCCACACTAACTCTCCAGTAGAGTAATTTATGTTCTTGATATTGCAGCTATATAATGCTAAAATTATATTAGATGCAAGCCTAAGTATTATACACTTATGCTTGATGTATTGCAAGTCTTATCGGTTTTTATCATACTATTATATACATTGAGTGTGCAGGAGTGTGTCATGGCTAATATTAACCCTCCTAAATATGTGCGGCAGGTGCTCATCAAGCTTCAGTCGCGCGGGCATCTTGCCTACCTTGTGGGTGGCTGTGTGCGCGACATTATTTTGGGCGTGCAGCCGCAGGACTGGGATATATGCACAAGCGCCCTGCCCGGCGAGGTGCTTGAGATTTTCAGTGACGCAAAACCCACCGGAATCCAACACGGCACTGTGACTGTATACATAAACTCCCGCGCGGTGGAGGTCACGACCTTTCGCACCGACGGGAGCTATGCCGACCACCGCCACCCGGACGCGGTGAGCTTTGTGGGCGATCTGACCGCGGATTTGAGCAGGCGCGACTTCACGATGAACGCCATTGCCCTGCCGCCTGACGGGCTTGTGGCCGACCCGTTCAGCGGCGTGTCGGACATTGAAAACCGGCTCATCCGCTGTGTTGGCGAGCCGGAGGCGCGCTTTGAGGAAGACGCGCTGCGCATGTTCCGCGCACTGCGCTTTTCCGCGAGGCTGGGCTTTGACATCGAGCCGGCCACCATGGCCGCCATACAAAAAAAAGCGCCGCTTGCCGCCGCGCTCGCCGCTGAACGCGTACGCGATGAGGTTGAAAAAATAATAATGACCGGCGCTCCGCAGACGATTTACACGCTCATATCCATTGGCCTGCTCGACCGCTATCTTGACGCGCGTCCGGCGGACGGGGCGCTTTTTGAACGGCTGAACAAGCTGCCGCGCAAGGCGCTTTTGCGCTGGTGCGGCCTGTGTACCATTCTGCGGCAGTTCGGCTGCATCCCCTCCGCGCCCGATTTCCTGTATCATCTCAAGCTCGACAGCCGCACAATCCGCTGCTGCTCACAGGCGGAAAACATGCTCTCCCGCCCGCGCCCGACGAGCCGCGCCGAGTGGAAGCGTTATCTCAACCGCTTCGGCGTGGACAGCGTGAATTGCGCGGCGGCCTGTTTTGACGCGCTTGAGGGCGGGCAGCTCAGCCGGGAGCTGAAATCCGTTATCAAAAGCGGCGAGTGCTTTTCCATGAAGCACCTCGCTGTGACCGGCGACGATCTCTTGGAGCTTGGCCTGCGCGGGCGCGAGGTCGGAGAAATGCTTAGATTTTTACTTGACTATGTGATAGAATATCCCGACAACAACAGGCGCGAGCTGCTGCTGTGCCTTGCGCGCGGGACGGAGGATTAGAATGAACAACACGAGTGACAGCTGGGAAAGGCTGAAAGCGGACTGCGCCGGGTGCATGCGCTGTACACTCTGCGGCGCGCGGCACAATTTAGTGTTCGGCACCGGGAACGAACAGGCGGAGGTCATGCTCATCGGCGAGGGGCCGGGCGAGCAGGAGGATTTGCAGGGCATACCCTTTGTCGGCCCCGCAGGACAGTTTTTGGACAGCATGCTAGAAATGATTGACCTTGACCGCGGTAAGGTGTACATTGCAAACATCGTCAA
>CAUABY010000147.1 GCA_958427375.1 uncultured Eubacteriales bacterium | reverse complement strand
AGGTCTGCTCGTACGATGACCTTATGGACGCGGCGGCAAACTACAGCTACAACTACAGTTTCCTTGACGGCATACCTGAGGACGACGCGTCAAGGCTTGAGGGCTTCCTCTTCCCGGACACCTATGAGTTCTATGTTGGTATGCAGGCGTCGAGCGCTATCAACAAGCTGCTTGAGAACTTCCATTACCGTGTGACGGACGAGATGATTACGCAGATAACGAATATGGGTCTTGATATCCGCTCGGTTGTCAATATGGCCTCGCTCATTGAGCGCGAGGCGGCAAATGACACAGAGCGCCGCACAATTGCCTCCGTTATCTATAACCGCCTTGCCGCAAACATGCCGCTTGGCATAGACGCATCGATACTTTACACCCACCCGGATCATGAGGGCGCGCCTACAGGCGAGATGCTCAGCGAGGACAGCCCCTACAACACCCGTTTGTATCAGGGCCTGCCGCCCACGCCTATTGCAAACCCCGGCCTTGCGTCTATTGAGGCTGTGCTGAATCCTGAGAGCACAAGCTATTTTTACTATGCACTTGATACCGCGACAGGCACCCACCGCTTCTTCACAAATTCCGGTGAATTTGACGCCTTTGTTGCCACGCAGAACTATGAATGATAAACTTGAGCTCCTTTCTCCCGCGGGAGATATGGAGCGGCTGAGAATGGATATAGCCTATGGAGCGGACGCTGTGTATCTCGCGGGCAGACGCTTTGGCATGCGAGCTGCGGCGGTCAACTTCTCTGATGAGGAGCTGGCCGTGGCCGTGCGGGAGGCGCACAGGTCAGGTGTGCGGGTGTATGTAACATGCAACACCCTCCCGCGCGAGGATGAGCTCAACGAACTGCCGGAGTATCTGGGCTTTTTGCAGGAGGCAGGGGTGGATGCGCTCATCATCGCGGACTTGGGTGTGCTGGAGCTTGCAAAAAAGTATGCCCCGCGCGTGAAGCGCCATGTCAGCACTCAGCTTGGTGTTATCAACAGCGCCACGGCAAACGCGCTTTACAGCATGGGCGCGGATACCGTTGTTCTCGCGCGCGAGACGCCGCTTGAGGATATAAAGAAAATACGCTCCAATACGCCGCCGGAGCTTAGAATAGAGGCTTTTGTCCACGGGGCGATGTGCGTGTCGTTCTCCGGAAGATGCTTGCTCTCAAACTATCTCACAGGGCGTGACGCCAACCGCGGCCAATGTGCCCAGCCCTGCCGCTGGAAATACCACATTGTCGAGGAAAAGCGGCCGGGAGAGTATTTTGAGATAAGCGAGGACGGTGGCACGTTTATTCTCAACTCACGCGACATGTGTATGATAGAGCACCTGCCGGAGCTGATTGACGCGGGTGTTACAAGCTTCAAAATAGAAGGACGCATGAAATCCGCCTACTATGCCGCGGTTATCACCAACGCGTACCGCCACGCGCTTGACGCGGCGATTGAGGGGCGTGCGCTTGAACGCATCTGGGTGGATGAGACTGATATGGTCTCGCACAGGCCATATTCCACAGGCTTTTACTTCGGCAAGCCGGGGCAGCATTACGCGGAGGCAAGTTATTTCACCACGGCGGATGTTGCCGCGGTGGTTGAAAGCTGTGATGAAAACGGCGCGGCTGTATTGACCCAACGCAACAAATTCTGTGCCGGTGATGAGCTTGAGCTTCTGTCACCTAAGGGCGAACCAATTGCATTTAAGGTGGAGCATATGTATAGTGCGGACGGCGAGGAGATTGCCGATACGCGCCACGCCATGATGGAGATACATATGAAACTGCCGGTTTTCGCGCCGCGCTATTCCATATTGCGCCGCCGCAGATGAAAAATGTCTGGTTTTGCCGTGTTTTACGCTTGACAAAATGCGCGGCTGTGTTAAAATGCAAAAGTAATTTAAAATAATACTGGCTGTGACGAAATGAGACGGAGCAGAGCATTTCAGAGAGGGGTCGTTTGCTGCGAGACCCTGTGCTTCATCCCGGCGGCCGCTTCTGAGCCTCCTTGGGTGACCGGGGCGTATACCTGCGTTAAAGGTACACGAGATGCCGCACTGCGGCAATCAGGGTGGTACCGCGAATTAAACCTTCGCCCCTGTACTGGGGCGGAGGTCTATTTTTTAGGTACGCTGAAAGAGAAAAACAAATTGGAGGATAAATGAAATGGAAAAGTACGGACTTAACCAACTGCGCGAAATGTTCCTGAGCTTTTTTGAGAGCAAGGATCATCTGCGTCTGCCAAGCTTCTCGCTCATACCGCAGAATGACGCGAGCCTTTTGCTCATAAATTCCGGCATGGCGCCCATGAAGCCCTATTTTAAAGGCGAGCAGGAGCCGCCGCACCACCGCGTCTGCACCTGCCAGAAGTGCATCCGCACCGGCGATATTGAGAATATCGGCAAGACCGCACGCCACGGCACCTATTTTGAAATGCTCGGCAACTTCTCCTTCGGCGACTACTTCAAGCATGAAGCCATAGCATGGAGCTGGGAGTTTCTCACCTCTCCCAAGTGGGTGGGCCTTGACCCTGAGAGACTTTACCCCTCTATCTACCTTGACGATGATGAGGCCTTTGAAATCTGGAACAAGGAGATAGGCATCCCGGAAGAGCGCATTTTCCGCTTCGGCAAGGAGGATAATTTTTGGGAGCACGGAGCAGGTCCCTGCGGCCCCTGCTCTGAGATTTACTATGACCGCGGCCCGGAGTATGGCTGCGGCAAGTCCGGCTGCACTGTCGGCTGTGACTGCGACCGCTATATGGAGGTCTGGAACAACGTTTTCTCACAGTTTGACAATGACGGCAACGGCAATTATACCGAACTCCAGCAGAAGAACATCGACACCGGCATGGGGCTTGAGCGCCTTGCGGTCGTCTGCCAGGGGGTTGACTCACTCTTTGACGTCGACACCGTTATGAACATCACTCACAAGGTCAGCGAACTGACCGGGGCTTATTACGGAAAGTCCCAGAAGATGGATGTTTCTCTGCGCGTTATCACCGACCATATCCGCTCTGCCGCATTTATGATTTGTGACGGCGTTCTGCCCTCTAATGAGGGGCGCGGCTATGTCCTGCGCCGTCTGCTGCGCCGTGCCGCACGCCACGGCAAGCTCCTCGGAATGAATGAGCCTTTCCTTTACAGGGTCATTGATACTGTTATTCACGAAAATGAGTGCCAGTACCCGGAGCTTCGTGAGAAGCAGAGCTACATCACCAAAGTCGTAAAGACTGAGGAGGAGAATTTTGCCAAGACCATCGACGCAGGCATGAAGATTTTCTCCGACCTGCTCGCCGAGCATAAGGCCAAGGGCGAGACCATTTTCTCCGGCACTGACGCTTTCAAGCTGTATGACACCTATGGCTTCCCGGTTGACCTCACCATTGAGATGTGCGAGGACGAGGGAATGAGCGTAAACGAGGACGAGTTCAAAAAGCTCATGGAAGAGCAGCGCGTGCGTGCGCGCAAAGCGCGCGAAGCGCTGGGTGACCTTGGCTGGGCTGGTCAGGAGTTCGGCAAGGATGTCCCTGAGACAGAGTTTGTCGGCTATGCAGACAACGAGTGTGACGCTTCTGTTGTTGCCCTTGTCGCGGGCGATGAGCTCTGCGGCGAGATAAACGCCGGTATGGACGCGGTCATAGTCCTTGACAAGACGACCATGTACGCCGAGATGGGCGGCCAGACTGCCGACCACGGCGTTATGACCGCTGACGGTGTGCGTTTTGAGGTCAACAATGTAATCAAGAACAAGGGCGGCAAGTTCATGCATTACGGCAAGCTTACCGAGGGCAAGATAGAGATTGGTGACACGCTGCATGTTTCTATAGACCTTGAGCGCCGCAAGGCCATATCCCGCGCCCACAGCGCAACGCACCTTTTGCAATCGGCGCTGAGAACTGTCCTGGGTGATCATGTGCATCAGGCGGGCTCCCTTGTTGAGCCTGACCGCCTGCGCTTTGACTTTACGCACTTCTCCGCGCTTACCGCTGAAGAGATAGTCAAGGTCAACGCGCTCATGGCGGATATGATTTTGAACGGTGCTGATATCACCACTGAGGTCATGCCCTACAATGAGGCCAAGGAGCTCGGCGCAATGGCACTCTTCGGAGAGAAGTACGGCGACACGGTCAGAGTTGTGAAGATGGGCGACTACTCCATGGAATTCTGCGGCGGCACACATCTTGGCAACACCGCAAAGGTTGGCTCTTTCATCATCGTATCTGAGGGCTCTGTTGCCTCTGGCGTGCGCCGCATAGAGGCAATCACCGGCCGCGAGGTAATAAAGAAATATGTCGAGATGGCAAGCACTATTGCCAACGTCTCCGACAGGCTCAAGGCGAGACCAGCCGAGCTCATGAGCAAGGTTGAGAGCAACCTGCGCGAGATGCATGAGCTCAAGCAGAACATTGACAAGCTCAAGGATCAGCTTATTTCCGGCGAGACTGAGAGAATGCTCTACGGCGCAAAGGAGATTAAGGGACTCAAGGTCATCACAATTACCAATGGGCCGTTCAGTGCCGCCGATATCCGTAAGACCGGTGACCAGCTCAGAGACCGCTATCCCAACATTGTCGCAGTACTCGCCGTGACTGCCGACAGCAAGGCGACATTGCTCGCCGTCTGCGGCAAGAACGCTGTGGAGCGCGGCGTCAATGCCGGCACCCTTATCAAGCACATCACCAAGATCTGTGACGGCACAGGCGGCGGTAAGCCTGACTCCGCAATGGGCGGCTGCAAGAATCTCCTCAAGCTTGATGACGCGATGGCAGCGGTTGACAACTTCGTCAATGACAACGTGAAGGACTAATATATAGTTTAAGAGGGAGAAGCGATATGAGAGACGAAAACTGCATTTTCTGCAAGATTATAGCGGGCGAAATCACCTCAACCAAGGTTTATGAGGATGAACATGTCTATGCTTTCCGCGACATCAATCCACAGGCGCCGGTACACATTATTGTTGTGCCCAAGGAGCACATTGCTTGTGCGGACGATATAAACGCGGAAAATTCCGCTTATGTTGCGCGCATCTTTGAGAGCATCGCAAAAATAGCCAAGGCGGAAGGCCTCAGCACGGGCTACCGCGTGGTGAATAACTGCGGCGTGGACGGCGGCCAGACCGTCATGCACCTGCACTTCCACATCCTTGGCGGCGAAAAGCTGTCGGAAAAAATCGTATGATTCAAGCTATACAATGACGAAGAGGCCGCCCATTTGGGCGGCCTCAAAGCGTTTATTTGCCTTTTATTTTGTTGTTTAAGCTCATTACAGCGTGCAGACACAGGCGCAGCTTGTGCCTGATTAAAAAATGTATGAGCCTGTACTTTTTGCTCATGCCCTTTATATATGGGTTTTCAAGATAATCAGGGAATTTCTTCAAATAATCTTCGCAGAGCGCGTCTTGAACATCGCTTCGCCAGTCAGCAAGATTGACACGCGTCGTGGAGGTGAGCACCTGATTATAAAAAGCGGAATACTCAAGCTGTGCGCGGTATTTATCAAAAAGCCCCTCGGCACGGTAGGCATTCAGCATAGCGTCGACAGCGGGGATTATCTCAAGGTTGCGCTGGGTGTTCTTGTTATTTGTTATCGAGCCTGCACGCTGAAGATAGTTATACCACGGCTTGTGTAT
>CAUABY010000146.1 GCA_958427375.1 uncultured Eubacteriales bacterium | reverse complement strand
TGGGATCCTCTTTTATATATCTGAGTGTGTCGTTCATCCAGCCCATGTTCCACTTGAACTCAAAGCCGAGCCCGCCCTTCTCCGTGTCCTCAGTAATGCCGGGGAGAATGGATGAGTCCTCCGCGATGAGGAAAGCGTCAGTGCTGTGCGTGACCGCGTGGTTGAGCTGACGCAGAAATTCAGTGCTCTCAAGATTTTCACTGCCGCCGAACTTGTTCGGCCTCCACTGGCCGCGCCCAAAGCTCGTGTAGAGCATGGCGGCAACGGCGTCAACGCGCAGTGCGTCAATATGGAACTCGCGCACCCAGTAGAAAGCGTTGGAGATAAGAAAGCTTCTGACCTCTCCGCGGCTGTGGTCAAAGGCTTTGGTGCCCCACTCCGGATACTCGGCCAGCAGCGGGTCGGGGGACTCGTACAGCGCCGTGCCGTCAAAATTCTCAAGCCCGAAGCTGTCCTTGGGAAAATGCGCGGGCACCCAGTCAAGGATAACGCCTATGTTGTGCGTGTGCATGGTGTCCACAAAATAGCGGAAATCGTTCGGTGTTCCATAGCGGCTGGTGGGGGCGTAGTAGCCCGTCACCTGATAGCCCCATGAGCCGTCAAAGGGGTACTCGCATATGCCGATAAGCTCCACGTGGGTATAGCCCATGTAGTTTATGTACTCGGCCAGCTCGTCGGCAAGGCGGCGGTAGTTGAGAAAGCCATCCTCATTGAGCCGGTAGTCCTTTTTCCATGAGCCGAGGTGAATTTCATAGATAGCCATGGGCTTTTCAAGCGCGGTCTTGCGCGCAAAGGCCTTGCGCTGCTCGGCGTCGTGCCACTTATAGCCGCTCAGCGGGCAGATGATGGACGCGTTTGCCGGGCGCAGCTCCGAGCGGAAAGCGTACGGGTCGGACTTGTAGCGCTTCACCCCGTCCGCTCCGGTAATAACATAGCGGTATATGTCCCCGGACTTTACACCGGGAATGAAGAGTTCCCACATGCCGGCGTCGGTCAGCTCCATCGCGCCCTGCGTCTCATCCCAGCCCGTGCGGGAGGTGATGACGGCGACGCTCTTGGCGTTCGGCGCCCACAGGCAGAAACGCGTGCCGCTGACGCCGTCCTCGCGCCGCTGGTGCGCGCCCATCTTGCGGTAGACCGAGTAGTTTTTGCCGTCTCTGAAAAGCTTGGCCTCACGCTCGGTAAATGCCGCGGAGATGTTTTCCTTGTTGTTTGTCATGTTGCGCTCCTCTCTATGAATAACAGCTTCAATTATAATTGGGTACTTCTGCCGGTCAATGGCAGATAAGACCATTATAGCATAAGGGCGGCGCATGTTAAAGGGGAAAAACTCACAAATAAAAGAAAATTCCCACGAGAAGGAACTCAAAATGCAGCGGCTGGGAATATATGCCGATTAGCGGCGGAGAACTGGAAATTGATTAAAATGCAAATTCGGCATATTGCTACTAATTTGACAGGTGTGTTAATAAGTTATCTTGGAAAATAAACAAAAATTGAACCCTTTCTTGTAGACAAGGCCGATATCTTGTGGTAAAATTCATAAGTAGTACATATTTGAGTACCAATCAGTACACGCGAATACTTTATGAGGTGAAGCAACTATGTCCCACACTTTCAAAGGCGGCGTGCATCCGAATTATATGAAGGCACCGGAAATTCCGATGACCGTGATTGCACCGCCCCCTCAAGTCGTCATCCCCATGGCACAGCACATAGGCGCACCCAACCAGCCCGTCGTGGCAGTTGGCGACTATGTGAAGATGGGTCAGGTGGTAGGTGAGAATCCTGCGCCTGTCTCCGCTCCCGTACACGCCTCCGTGTCCGGCAAGGTCGTGGCTGTCGAGCCCAGACCGCACCCCCTCGGAGACATGATTATGTCCGTGGTAATCGAAAACGATTATCAGGACACCCCCTGCACTGACCTCGCTCCTCTCACCGAGGCTGAGCTGAAGGATCAGGAAGCGATTCTCAACCGCATGCGCGAAGCCGGCGTTGTCGGTATGGGCGGCGCAATGTTCCCGACCGCGTTCAAGATTCGCGGCGGTCTCGGCAAGGTCGATAAGCTTGTCATCAACGGCGCCGAGTGCGAGCCTTACCTCAACGGTGACCATCTCACTATGCTCAACTACCCTGAGAAGCTTCTCAAGGGCATCGAGCTTGTGCGCATTGCCTCCGGCGTTGACAAGGCCTATTACGGTATCGAGGTCAATAAGCAGGACGCTATTGATTTGCTCAACTCCATGCATCCTGAGCAGTACGGCATTGAAATCGTACCTGAGGCAGTCAAGTACCCCCAGGGCGGCGAGAAAATGCAGGTCAAGGCTGTCACCGGCCGTGAGGTCAAGCCCGGCGGCCTGCCCTCCGGCGTTGGCGCAAACGTTGTCAGCACCCGTACCTGCTATGCCATTTATCAGGCCTGCTATGAGGGCAAGCCTGTAATTGAGCGTATCGTCACTGTGGCTGGCAGCGCTCTTAAGGCGCCTGTCAATGGCCTTACCCGCGTCGGCACTCCATTCGGCTATCTGGCCGAGCAGTGCGGCGGCTTCGTCAAGACCCCGCGCAAGATTGTCCTCGGCGGCCCGATGATGGGTCTTTGCGCAACCAGCTTTGACGCGCCCACCATCAAGGGCACAGCCGGAGTCCTGTTCTTCACTGAGGAAGAGGATAAGCATGTCGAGCACCCCACCTGCATCCGCTGCGGCAAATGCATTGAGGTCTGCCCGATGAATCTTGAGCCTGTGTACATGTACATGTACTACAGCAAGAGCGATTACGATATGATGCAGCGCTATCATATCCTCGACTGCTTCGAGTGCGGCAGCTGCTCTTACAACTGTCCCGCCAGAATGCCGTTGACCCACGCGTTCAAAACTGCCAAGTTGATGTTCCAGGCCAAGGCTTTCAAGGAAAAGCAGAAAGCCGAAGCTGAAGCTGCAAAGGCACAAGCGGCAAAGGAGGCTAAATAATGAGCGTAAGCGATAATAAAGATAGAATTGTACTTGACGTGGCGTATCAGCCTCAGGTCAGAAGCGGCAGAGGCACGAGAACCATCATGCTCGATGTCATCATCGCCCTTATGCCCGCGCTGATAGTCGCCGTGTTCCAGTTTGGCTGGTATCCTCTGGCAGTCTGCGCAATCTCCATGGTGTCCGCCGTGTTCTTTGAGTGGGCATACCGCAAGCTTCTTAAGAAGCCCCAGACCATTGGTGACTGCTCCGCCGCCCTCACGGGCCTCCTCATGGCAATGACCATGCCCGCAAGCTCCCCACTGTGGCTGCCCATCATTGGCACCTTCTTCTCCATCGTCATAGTCAAGCAGCTCTTCGGCGGCCTCGGCAAGAACTTCCTCAACCCCGCGCTGGCCGGCCGTGCTTTCCTTATTGCTTCCTATGCAAACCATATGACCACCTGGGTCGTCCCCAACAGCCTCAAGGGCGTGGTTGACGGCACCACCATGGCCACTCCCATGACTTACCTCTACACCGGTGAGGCCATGCCTGAGTACCTGAACATGAAGAACATGTTCCTCGGCAACATGCCCGGCTGCATCGGTGAAATCAGCGCCCTTGCACTGGCGATCGGCGTTGTCTACCTCTTCGCGCGCAAGGTCATCACCTGGCACGTTCCCTGCTCTTTCATCGCCACCGTCGTTCTCCTGACCGGCATCTTCGGCCACGAGGGCTTCTCCCGCCTTGAGTGGGTCGGCTACAACGTGTTCTCCGGCAGTATGCTGCTGGGCGCGTTCTTCATGGCAAATGACTATGCAACCAGCCCCGTCACCAAGCCCGGCCAGATTCTTTACGGCTGCGGCATCGGCGCGATAACGGTGCTCATCCGCTACTTCGGCAGCTACCCCGAAGGCGTCTCCTACGGTATCCTCATTATGAACCTCTGCGCATGGTCGATTGATAAGCTCTTTATCCGTCACCAGTTCGGCGTGTCCAAGGAAGATATTGCCGCTGAGAGAGCCGCCAAGAAGGCTGCCAAGCTCGCTGCAAAGGAGGGCGCATAATGAAAAAGGTACTTAAACTCACACTTGTCCTGTTTCTGGTCTGCGCGGTAGTCGCCGGTATTCTGGGTGTTATCAACAACATCACCAAGGACAGAATCGCCGAGCAGGAGCGCATCGCAACTGCCAAGGCATACTCCATCGTGCTCGAAGCCGAGAATTATGAAGATGTTGACTTTGACGCCGCGGCGTTCGAGAACATTGACAGGATTGTCAAGGCCGACGACAAGGGCTATGTCGTGACCACCACCTTCGTCGGTGCGCAGGGCGGTATCACCATGGCTGTCGGTGTCGACAACGACTATAAATGCACCGGCATCTCCATCATCTCCCACGCAGAAACTTCCGGCCTCGGCGCAAAAGCCGCCGCCGCGTCTGATTACGGTGATTGGTGGCGCGGCCAGTTCGTCGGTGAGGGCGAGGATGTCAAGCTCGCCAAGTACGGCGGACATATAGACTCTATCACTGCTGCCACAATCACCTCCAACGCGGTTACCGGCGGCGTGGTCGGCGCTATTCAGGCTGTCAAAGCTTTGGGTTAAGGAGGCAAGCTGAATGAATATCAAGAAACAGTTTAAAGAAGGCCTCATTACCAATAACCCCGTCCTTGTCCAGCTTATCGGTATGTGCGCCACTATGGCTATCACGACCTCGCTGTTCAACGGCGTGGGCATGGGCCTTTCCGTTATGATTATCCTCACCTGCTGCAACATCGTCATCTCCGCAATGCGTAAGATAATCCCGGATGAAATTCGTCTGGCCATCTTCGTTGTTGTTATCGCAGGCTTTGTTACCATTGTTGACCTGCTGCTGCAGGCCTTTGTCCCCGCACTGAGCGCGGCTCTGGGCGTGTTCATCCCGCTGATAGTTGTTAACTGCATCATCATCGGCCGTGCTGAGGCGTTCTGCCAGCACAACACCGTTGGCGCCTCTCTGGTTGACGGCGTTTCTCAGGGCTTGGGCTACACTCTCGTTCTCATCGCCATGTGCATCATCCGTGAGTTCCTCGGCTCCGGCCGTTTCGGCGGCGGTCTCATAGATATCGCCAACGGCTTCCGCCTCACTCTTGACGGCACCGGCGCAGGCATCCAGATTTTTGCTGAGGACCTCGGCGCTACCATCCTCATCATGCCTTTCGGCGGCTTCCTCACTCTGGGCGTTCTGATTGCCATTATGCAGTACGCGCTCAATAAGTCCAAAAAGAAAAAACAGCTTGCCGAAGAAGCAGCAAAGGAGGCTGAAGAGTAATGCTTACCAAGATTCTTTCTATCTCTCTCGGCGCAATACTGATAAACAACTTCATCTTCTCCCAGTTCCTTGGCTGCTGCCCCTTCCTCGGCTGCTCCAGCAAGGTTGAGACTGCCGCTGGTATGGGTCTTGCAGTTACCTTTGTTATGGGTCTTGCGTCCGCAATCTGCTGGGTCATCGACCAGTACATACTTGTGCCGCTCGGCTTGGCCTTCCTTCAGACCCTCGCGTTCATCCTCGTTATCGCATCCCTCGTGCAGTTTGTTGAGATGTTCCTCAAGAAGATGGTTCCCTCCCTCTACTCCGCGCTGGGCATCTATCTCCCGCTCATCACCACCAACTGCGCCGTTCTCGGTGTCGTCCTTCT
>CAUABY010000145.1 GCA_958427375.1 uncultured Eubacteriales bacterium | reverse complement strand
GGACACAATGACTATAACTCCGCCGATTAGGGCGAACACGCCCGGACGCTCACCATCAAAGATAAGCACCCACACCGGGTTTAAAAGCGGCTCAAGAGCGCCTATGAGACAGCAGGCCAGCGCTGGGCAGTACTTTGTTGCCCTGACATAGAGAATATACGATATACCAAGCTGGAAAACGCCAAGGACAAGAATACTCGCCGTCGAGGTTAGTGTGAATTCAGGCCTTGTCATAATTATAAACGGCAGGCCGACAAGAAACGTGAAGAACTGTCCGTTCAAAATAGTGCTGTAGCGCTCATCACCCTCCTGCGTGCCGACGACGATAAACATAACAGCCATAAACAGCCCCGCCAGAATCGCCACGCAGTTGCCGAGGATGTAGCCCGGCTTGAGTTGGTCAAAGAAGAACAGCGCAATGCCCGCAAAAGTCGCCGCGACCACAGCCAAATCCTTTTTTCTAATCTTCTGCTTGAGAAAAATGGCCGAGAGGACAACAATGAAAACTGGGCTTGTAAATTGCAGCACTATAGCGTTTGCCGCTGTTGTAAGCTTATTTGCAACCGTGAAGCAGGTATACACACCCGCAGTCATAATCCCGCCGAAAAGTGACTTTTTGCTTATCACATAGCGTTTTCTTGTAATAAGCATATACACAACAAAGGTAAGCCCCGCAATGAGGCTGCGCAAGCCCGCAATTGCAAAGCCGTTCCATGGTATAAGCTTGATAAAAATGCCCGCGATGCTCCACAGCGTGGCGCATATCATCATTTCAACAATGGCAATATTTTCTTTTTTCATGGTTACCTCTCGCTCTGTCACACGGCTGTGAAAATAAACAAATATGGACGAGAAGCCACGCCCCTTTCATGCTTCTTAGATTGGGTTTTAAATCACTCAGAAAAATCAGAGTCAATAAGCTCCGCCAGAGTAGCGATTGCCGCTTCCTCGTCTGCACCGTCAGCAATGATGGTGATGGCAGTACCCTTCACAATACCAAGGGAGAGAACACCCAGAAGGCTCTTTGCGTTAACGCGGCGCTCATCTTTCTCGACCCAGATACTGCTTTTAAACTCGTTGGCTTTCTGAATGAAGAAAGTCGCGGGTCTGGCATGAAGACCTACCTGATTGTTAATAACAACTTCTTTAGATATCATACTCGCCACTCCTTAATTTCTTTATCTGCAAATTAATTATAGACACATATACTTATATTACCAGATACGATATGTGATACGTATAATTTATCAAATTTTTGCTTCTGCGTCAACCGCTTTCGGTCGATTCGTTATTTTACACATTTGTTGTGTATTCTTTACAGAAATTTTATTTCAGTTCGACAACGGTTACACCCGCCTCGCCCTCGCCATAACGGCCAAGGCGGAAAGATTTCACTGCTTTGTTTTTCTTTAGCATCTGCTGTATTGCCGCGCGCAGTGCTCCCGTGCCCTTGCCGTGGATAATCGTCACGGTTTTGAGCTTTGACATGACGGCTGAATCTATATAGCGCTCTGCCGCGAGCACGCCCTCAATGGTTTCCATCCCGCGCAGGTCGATTTCAGACGCGACCGCCGCCGTGCGAAGCTGTGAAGCCGCTGCCGCCGCAACATTTTTCTTCTTAGGCGCCTTTGAGCCCTCAAGCAGCAGCACCTCATCCTCCTTCGCGGTGACGTTCATAATGCCAGCGCGCAGTGTAAGAACACGTTCAGGCGAGACGGAGATAACCTCCGCCGTCATGCCCATGGACTTGATTTTCACGCTGTCCCCGGCTTTTATCGGGCGTGAGGACTTCTCCTCCACCACAGGCTCCTGCGCGGGGTGCAGGCTCTCCTCATGCATATTCAGTCTGCGCCTGAGCTCGCTGCGCGCCTCGTTTATGCGCTGTGCGTCGTCCGCCTCGTCAGCATGCTTTTTCATCTCGTCCAGCTCCGCGAAAACCTGCTCCGCCGCCGCGCGCGCATCGGCAATTATGCGCTCGGCCTCGCGGCGGGACTTCTGGTCGGCCTTTTCAAGGCGCACTTCAAGCTCTGCGCGCAGGAAAGCGGACTTTTTCGCGTTTTCCTCCGCCTGATGGAGCTTTGCGGCGACCTCGTCGCGGTCTTTTTCCAGCATGAGCCGCGTCTGCTCAAGCTTCTCAATCGTGGCCTCAAAGCTTGCGGACTCGGAATTGACGCGGTTTTTCGCGTCCTCAATAATATTTTCGCCAAGACCGAGGCGCTTTGAAATGGCAAAGGCGTTGGACTTGCCGGGGATGCCGACAAGGAGATGATATGTTGGACGCAGAGTTTCAACGTCAAATTCGCAGGAAGCGTTCTGCACGCCCGGCTCGTTCGTGGCGTATACCTTGAGTTCCGCATAGTGCGTGGTTGCGGCGATTATAGCGCCGTTTCTGCGCGCGTGCTCTATAATCGCGATGGCAAGCGCCGCGCCTTCCGTGGGGTCTGTGCCCGCGCCGAGCTCGTCAAAGAGTATGAGCGAGCGGTCATCGCACTCGTCAAGTATATTCACTATGTTTGACATATGCGCCGAGAAAGTAGAGAGATTTTGCTCAATGCTCTGCTCGTCACCTATGTCCGCAAGGATATGCGCAAACACCGGCATGTTGCTGCCGTCCGCCGCCGGGATATGAAGCCCGCACTGGCTCATTGCGGCGAGCAGTCCGATAGTTTTCAGTGAGACGGTTTTGCCGCCGGTATTAGGGCCGGTTATTACAAGCGTATTGAAGCTGCTGCCAAGCTCAAGGTCAATGGGAACCGCCTTGCTCTGGTCGAGCAGCGGATGGCGTGCACGGCGCAAGACTATTCCCCGCTCATCCTCCAAGCCGGGCTCCTGACAGTCAAGCTTATACGAAAGCCGCGCTTTGGCAAAAATAAGGTCAAGGCGCACAAGCACGTCAAAGTCCGACTCGATGTCGGTTCTGTGCTCAGCGCAGTCGGCGGAGAGTTCGGACAAAATGCGCTCTATCTCCAGTTTTTCCTTCGCCGCGAGCTCACGCAGTTCGTTATTTGCCTTAACGGCCGCCATCGGCTCCACAAACACGGTCATCCCAGAGGCGGATACATCATGCACAAGCCCTGGAACAGAGCCCTTATGCTCGGCCTTGACCGGGACAACATAACGGTCAGAGCGCATGGTAATAATCGGCTCCTGCAAGACTTTGGCATAGCTCGGCGAGGAAATAATCTTTTGCAGTGAGTCACGGGCGCGCGCGGCGGCGGCGCGCATCTGACGGCGAATAGTGGTCAAATCGTGCGAGGCGCTGTCCGCTATCTCGTCCTCACCCACAATGGAGGTGTTAATTTTCTCCTCCAAAAACTTGTTGGCGCGCAGTGCGTAGAAAAGATGGTCTATGCAGGTCTTGCCCACGCTGTCGTCGGCAACATATCCGCGCACAAGGCGCGCGCACTGCAAAACGCGTGCTATGTCCATTAGCTCACGCGTATTGAGCACACCGCCCAAGTCCGCGCGCGAACGCGCGGCGCGCACATCCCTAACACCCGAAAAGGACGGGCTCTGACGCACGGTCATCATTGTTTTTGCCGCGCTCGTCTCCGCCTGACGGCGTTTTACCTCCGCCGTATCAAACGCGGGCGATAGCTCCATTGCGCGTGTCTTTGCCGCCTCTGACACTGCCTCGTTTGCAAGCATGTCAAGTATGGCGGACAGCTCCAATGTATGGAGCGATTTTCCTGTAAAACTCATATGAATATCTCCGTATTATATGCCTTATATGCCCGGCTCAAAGGCGCGCAGGCTTTTGTAATAATCCAATGTGGAATAGCGGCGCTCTGTCTGTCGCAGAAGATAGGCCTCTGACGCGTCGGAAAGGCGGTGAAGTGCAGCGTCATCAAACGAGAACGAGAAAATCTGCTTTGCCGGGGCGGAGGCAATATACCGCGCCGCGGCAAGAGAGGCCTCGCAAAGCGGCATCGTATTGAGCAAATTCGCATTCCTGCACCTGCGGCAGCAGATCTGACCGCTCTCAAGGCTGAACAGCGGCTCCTCCGGCTCCGTCTTGCCGCAGACAGCACAGCAGGATAGATCCGGCGCATAGCCCGCGATACACATAAGCCGCAGTTCAAACGCCGCCTTGATATGCGCATAGCTGTACATACCGCGGTTGAGCGCATAAAGCGAGTTCAGGCCCAGCTGCAAAAGCGGCGCATCGGGCTGATCCTCTATGCTCAGCGCATCAAGACACTCAGCAAAATAGGCTGCAAGAGCAAAGGCGCTTATATCCGTGCGCAGGCCGTCAAAGCCCTCAAGCACGCTCGCCTCGTTTATCGTCCACTTGCCTTTGTTGAAAAAAAGCGTCATCTCCGAATACGTCAGTTGCTGTGTTGCGGCGGCTGTGCGGCTCGTTTTCCGCAGTGCTCCGCGCGCCTTGGCGCTGAGCTTTCCATGCTCTGCCGAGAGGACGGTCAGAATTCTGTCCGCTTCTTTATAGCGCACCTCACGTAGGACGAGCGCTTTTACCGTTTCAAACATATGTACTCTATCAATCCTCACTCCGGGGCATATCCCCGTTACCGTCGGTTTTGCTGTTATTTCTCGGCTTAGCTTTCGGGTCTTGCGTTGATTTATACAGCAGGTAGTACATGGGATCTCCGGTTTCCGCAAAGGCCTGCCATATTGTGTCTCTTTCCATCAAAACCACCTCACGGCTTTATTATCTGCATAAAGCCGCGCGATAATGATGGTATATATTAGCGCGTATATTTACTCAATCGTCCTTGAAGCCGAAGTTTCGCAGGAGGAAGCTTGAGTCGCGCCAGTTCTCCTTGACCTTGACCCAGGTCTGCAAGAACACCTTGGTGCCCATAAATTCTTCTATATCCTTGCGCGCAAGCTCGCCGATGCGCTTTATCATCGCGCCGTTTTTGCCTATAATTATCCCCTTATGGCTGCTCTTTTCGCAGTAAATGGTCACTTCAAGGTCAATTATCCCGTTGTCCCGCTCGGAAAAGCGCGTGACCTCAATTGCCGTGCCATGCGGTATCTCCTTGTCGAGGCAGTTCAAGAGCTTTTCCCTTACAAGCTCCGCGCAGATCTGGCGCTCAGGCTGGTCGGTTATCATATCCTCCGGGAAAAGATGCGGCCCCTCGGCGGCATACTTCTCCATCTCGTTCAAAAGCTCCTGCGTGCCCTCGCCTGTCTTGGCGGAGATGGGAATGATAGCGTCAAAATCACAGGCGCCGGAGTAAAGTCCCATCACCTCTAAAAGCCGGGCTTTCTCAATAGTGTCTATTTTGTTTATTACAAGCACCGCCGGAACGCCGTTTGCCTTGATGCTGGCGATGAGCGCCTCCTCCTGCGGGCCGATAGCGGCAACAGGCTCCACAATAAGCAAAACGAGGTCGACGTCCGCCACACTCTCCTTGACAACATTCACCATGTAATCGCCAAGTCTCGTGCGCGGCTTGTGGAAGCCCGGAGTGTCCATAAGCACAAACTGGGTATCACCGTGCTCGACAATTCCGATTATGCGGTTTCGCGTGGTCTGCGGCTTGTCCGACACTATGGCTATCTTCTCGCCCACGAGTGCATTTGTCAGCGTGGATTTGCCGACGTTAGGCCGGCCGCATATAGTTATCATAGCAGATTTTGTCATGTGTAATTCTCCCATTCAATCATCGCCCATTATGGCTTTTTCTCTTG
>CAUABY010000144.1 GCA_958427375.1 uncultured Eubacteriales bacterium | reverse complement strand
CTCCATCGCGGCGCAGAGCTGCTTCCACACAACAGGTGGCTTGTTTTTAGGCTCCGGGCTGCCCTTCAGAAGCGCCACACCCCCGGTCGCCATTGTGCATGCGCGTAAATCTACGTTCTCAAAGGCCTCCGGCAGATCAAAGCGCAGTTTTTCATAGCGCGCGCTCAGAAGCTCCGGCGCGGCCTTGCCCTTTACGCTCTTGCTGCAGGACAGTGCCCAAATCTCCTCAAAGTATTCGTGTATCTCCTCCGCTGTGCCGCCGCTGTCAGCTTCGCGCCAGACGAGAAGCTCCCGGTCAATGCTGCTCTTCGGGCTCATCTTGCCTAAAAACAGGTCGTTCACATTGCGTCCGCCGAGTATATACGCGTTCCCGTCCGCCATTATGTACTTGTCGTGCAGACGCGGGTTAAAGCTCCAAGGTTTCAAGATGTTGAACGGATTGTATAACTTTATGTCGGCGTTCTCGTGCGCGGCCAGTGCGCGCGCCTCGGCCGTCCGTTTGAAGTGCAGCTGCCCGTTTATGCCGTCCATAAGCACGCGCACTTTCACCCCGCGCTCGGCCGCGTTGTACAGCGCGGAGAGCACGTCGCCCCCGGCCTTATCCGCGCGGAAATCGAAAGTCGATAGAATAATCTCCTCCTGAGCGCTCTCTATGAGCCGCAGCCGCCACAAAAGCGCGTCCTCATTGCTCTCAACCCACATCACGCGCTCGCCCTGCGCGCTCTCCGGCAGCCGCGTGTCATCCCCGGCCGGTACATGGCGCACATAGGGCGCAAGCGCCCCAATGACGATATAGATTAAAAGCAGAATAAGCAGCCACTTGGACATTTTCCGAAGCAAAACTACAGCCCCTTTACATGTTATATGCTTATATTAATACTATTCACTGATTAAAATCTTCAATTTTAATCAGAACTTTTGAAGCATCCAAGAGCCGAGCTATGCTCGGTTGACGCTTCAAAAGGCGTCTTATACGAAATCTACGCCGTTGCGACGGCTATTAAAACATTTTCAATGTTTTAATTAGATTTCAGTATAGCAAATGCCCGCAAAAATGCAACATAATTGGGCAAAAGTTTTCAATATGTGCATAATTTCGCAGTGAAAGTCAACGAAAATTGAGAAAACCCGCACGAAAACAGGACAAAAAGGCAAAGTGCGCAAAAAGCGCGTCTCAAAAAGGGACGCGCTTGAAGCCATATCTGATTCACTTGTTGATGTATACTCTTGCTACGCGCGTGGACAGCGCGCTTGTCATTCCACAGCCCTCGTCGCCGCCGAAAAGCTCTGCCTGCGCCTGAGAGGAGAGAAAATTCCCAGCGCTGTCGCGCCCGAAAATCGTCACCTCGTCGCCGACCTTGCAGTCAAGCCCCGTCACATCTACAAAGGACTGATCCATGCAGCAGGTCAGAAGCGGGCACTTCAGCCCGTTTATGAGCACCGGCGCGTGTACCGCGCACAGCCCGCGGTCAAGCCCGTCGCCATAGCCTATGCCGAGCGTGGCGATTACCGCGTCATGAGCTAAGTGAAATGCCCCGCCGTAACCCAGGCTGTCACCCGCGCGCCTCGGCTTGAGCGCTGTTATAAATGTCCTCCATGAGGCAATCTCACCGATTTTGCCGTTCCTCACGCCGGGCGCGTCCATCAAAAGCCCGCGTCCAATGCGCACAGCGTCGAGCGAGTACTCAGGGTATTTCTCAAACGCGGCGGAGCAGCTTATGTGCCGCGTCAGCCCGGTATAGCCCGCGCTCTCAAGCTGGGTGAGCGCCTTGGTGAACAGCTTATACTGCCTGCGCGTTACCTCCTCGTTGTCAGTGTCCGCAAAGTGGGAGAAAACGCCGGTCGGCTCAATGTGTTTGCAGCCGCGCAGCGCGTCAATAAGCTCGTCAAGCTCCGCGCCCGGCTCCGCGCCGATGCGGTGCAGCCCGGTGTCTATTTTAATGTGTACCCTCGCCGTCATGCAGAGACTGCCCGCCGCCGCGTCGAGCGCACGCACAGACCCGGCGGAGCGCGCCGCCAGCGTCAGGTGAGCCAGTACCGCCGCCGCGAGTTGAGAGGGGAGCGCGCTGCTCATCACAAGTATATCTTTCGTAATACCGGCCGCGCGCAGCTCCAAACCCTCAGACACGTGCGACACCGCGATATAGCTCACGCGCGCAAGCTCCTCAGCCAGTTTCGCAAGCTCGGTCATGCCAAGCCCATAGGCGTTGCACTTGAGCACTGGTATCAGCGTGCAGCTTTCCGGCAGAGAGGAAAGAATAATATTCATATTTTGCCTGTATATATTCATATCTGTCTCAAGATATGAATTATTCATAATATTCATGTCAGATTGCATATATTCCTCCGCAAAAACCCTTGTCTGCGACATATTATAACCGCATATTCAGCGGCTTGCAAGCACAATTTATGGGCTTTGTACAATATACACAAGACGCGGTGAAAAAATATTTGCAGAAATCGCATATTTACTCTTGACAATGAATATTTATTCGTGCTATACTTCAAATCGTCGAGAGACAACTGAATAAATAATCGCAAATCACTTGAAAAGGAGAATTTGAAAATGAAAAAGATCGTTACTTTACTTCTTGCACTTACAATGATATTTGCACTCTGCGCCTGCGGCGGCAGCAACAGCGAGAGCGCCGACCCCGCCTCCAATGAGCTCATCCTAGGCACCTCCGCCGACTATGCTCCCTTTGAGTTCATGTACCCCGACGAAAGCGGCGAGATGACCTTCGGCGGCATTGACGTTTTTGCCGCGCAGTACATAGCCGAGGCCATGGGCAAGGAGCTCAAGGTTGAGAACATGTCCTTTGACTATCTGCTCGCTTCCCTCCAGAAGGGTGATTACGACATCGTCATGGCGGCTATGGAGGCCACTGATGAGCGTAAGAACTCCGCGGACTTCTCCGACCCCTACTACACCGACTACCCCGCAATGATACTTGTCAAGGCTGCCGCCGCTGACGGCTATGCCACCCTTGCCGACTTTGACGGCAAGAGCGTTGCCGCACAGACCGCAACCACCAAGGAAGCCATTGTCACCGACCAGATGCCCGGCGCAAACCTTGTCTCCCTCCAGAACGTCAATGACATTATAAACCAGCTCGTCAACGATAAGATTGACGCGGCCGTGCTCGACGGCAGTGTTGCCCTCCAGTACGCTGACAGCAACCCCGACCTTGTAGTAGCCGCCGCTTCCGATGAGCTTGGTTCCGCCGAGCCCTACTGCATCGCCGTCCAGAAGGGCGACCCCAAGGGTCTGCTCCCCAGCATCAATGAGGCAATCGCAAAGATGCTCGCTGAGAACAAGATGGATGAGTTCGTTGCTCAGGCTGACGAGCTCGGCGATGTTGCAGTTGAGGTCAGCGCTGAGGGTTGAGCTCTAAGCGAATAAAAGAAAAAGCTTACTTGCAGAATAAATTGGAAAGCCGCCAACAACGGCTTTCCAATTTGTGTGCGTATCCCCCCTGAGAGAAAGGATAGATAAATATGTGGTGGTCAAATCTCTTCGCGGACATGAATCCGTCGAACTTTTTCAATTTCTCTTTCCTGCCCAAGTACGGGAAATTCTTCATCCAAGGCATTGAATATACACTTTTGCTCGCGGTCGTATCGGTTGCGCTGGCGGTTATCCCGGCGCTATTGCTCGCGCTGATGCGCCTTAGCAAAAATAAGGTCGTCAAGTGCATATCAGGCGCGTATATCGCGGTTTTCCGCTCCACGCCGATGCTCGTCCAGCTAAGTATAATCTACTTCGGCCTCTTTGGAGTCATCTCCATCCCGCGCATAACCATACTCGGCTTTGTTGATATCAGCCGCTTCATCCCCGGCGTTGTCGCGCTCGCGCTCAACTCCTCGGCCTATGTTGCGGAGATATTCCGAGGCGGCATACTTGCCGTCGATATCGGGCAGACTGAGGCCGCGCGCTCCCTCGGCCTGAACGCGGCCAAGAGCATGCGCCTTGTCGTTTTGCCGCAGGCCGTCAAAAACGTCCTGCCCGCGCTGGCAAACGAGATTATCACCATGGTCAAGGAGAGCTCCATCTGCTCCATGCTCGGCATGGCAGAGCTGATGTTCGCCGCCAAGACCGTTGCCAGTGCCACATATATCACGCTCGCGCCGTATACGCTGGCAGCACTTATCTATTTCTGCATAAACTACCCGGCCTCCAAGGGAATCGAGGCCATAGAGAGGAGGATGCGCCGTGGCGACAAACAATAATGAGGTTTTAATCTCCGTCAAGCATCTTGTAAAGGAATATAATAACGGCGAGGTCAAAGCGCTTGATGACTGCAATATGGACGTTAAGCGCGGCGAGGTCGTGGCCATTATCGGCCCGTCCGGCTCCGGCAAATCCACCATGCTCCGCTCGCTGAATCTCTTGGAAACACCGACCTCCGGCAGCATCTTTTTCAACGGTGTGGATCTCTCCGACAAATCTGTGGATATCAATCTCCACCGCCAGAAGATGGGCATGGTCTTTCAGCACTTCAACCTCTTCCCGCATATGACGGTGAAGAAAAATATCACGCTCGCCCCGGTGCAGCTCAAGCTCAAAACGCAGGCGCAGGCGGATGAGCTTGCCATGAAGCTTCTGGAGCGCGTCGGCCTTGCGGATAAGGCTAATGAATACCCAGCCATGCTCTCCGGCGGCCAGAAACAGCGTATTGCCGTCGTCCGTGCCCTCGCCATGGAGCCGGAAGTCATGCTCTTCGATGAGCCGACCTCTGCGCTCGACCCGGAAATGGTCGGTGAGGTGCTGGATGTTATGAAAGAGCTTGCGCATCAGGGCATGACGATGGTCGTTGTCACGCACGAGATGGGCTTTGCCCGCGAGGTGGGTGACCGAGTCCTCTTCATGGCTGACGGCATGATTTTGGAAGAGGGTACGCCCGAACAGCTCTTTGAGCACCCGCAAAACCCCAGATTGAAAGACTTCCTTTCAAAAGTCCTCTGATATTTTTTCCTACAGCCAACCAGCAAACAGAAGCCAACCACCACACATACACATAAAACTATCGCTCCGGGGCAGACTATATCTGCCCCGGTCTTTCATCCCATATAATTAGCACTCAAAGTATACGAGTGCTAATGTTAATATTCTGTTCATATGTATAGCTATATTTATTAATATTTGTGCGATATCTTATATATACGATGAAACGAAAGAAATGAAAGCTTCATCGAATTAGGAATTTGTAATAAAAATTTGGAGGTATATATTATGTTTGAACTTATTCCCTTTAACCGTACAATTCGTGGTATGTCCAATTATGACCCCTTCCGTGACTTTGATGAGCTGGAGCGCCGCTTCTTTGATGATACTAAGATGGTCTCCGCTTTCCGCACTGACCTGAGCGACACCGGCGACGCGTTCAAACTGGAATCTGAGCTGCCCGGCTTCAATAAGGACGATATCAAGATTGACATTGAAAACGATGTTCTCACCATCAGCGCCGAGCGCAAGGCCGAGAACGAGGACAAGGACAAGAAGAGCAGCTACATCAAGCGTGAGCGCTTCTATGGCTCCTACAGCCGCAGCTTCGATGTCAGCAGCATCGACACGGACAATATTGAGGCCTCGTATACTGACGGTATTCTGACCCTCGTCATGCCCAAGAAGAAAGAGGAAGTCCCCGTCAGCCGCAGACTTGAAATCAAGTAATCCGTGTTTTC
>CAUABY010000143.1 GCA_958427375.1 uncultured Eubacteriales bacterium | reverse complement strand
AAAGCGTCTTAAAGACGCGCTGTCAGGCGTGTGTGCTCTTGTCTGCCGATTCTACTATTCTCTGATTAAAATCTTCAATTTTAATCAGATTTCAGTATAAAACTTGTTGTTATGTAAATTAAATCGGGTTTTATCTTTCAAGCTGATTTCATTTTCAGAAACAGTTATTTATTTACATAAATCTCTAAAAGTATAGAAATTTCAATATAAAACGGGTGTTGAAAACTCTGTGGAAACTGTTGATAACTATTTGAACAAAAATTATGGGTTTGAATTATGTAAACTAAAATCAGAGTTACAGGGCTGAAATAATTAAGGTAAAAATTCAAGTATTTGCATAAAATAGTTTGGTTGTTCCACTTATTCAGATCTTTAAATTGAGAGCATGAGCGAAAAATAATTTGTATATACAAATAGTAATTAACAAAATATCTGTTGACTATTTGCGCTCAATATGCTAAACTACTATAGCTGTTTAGGCGAAAACTCAACAGTCATGCTGGTATAGCTCAGTCGGTAGAGCAGCTGATTCGTAATCAGCAGGTCGTGTGTTCGAGTCACATTACCAGCTCCAAAAACGCTCCGGAATCAAAGAATTCCGGAGCGTTTTTGTTGGCGTATAATGTTATTTTTCGAGCTTCTCACAGCCATCACCGCCCATGGAGTCATACAGCGCGTCGTGGATAAGGGAATAATACTCGCTGGGGATTTCGGACAGCTTTTTGAACATGGGTGAGAAGTGGTAGCGTAAAATTTTTTGGGAATATTGGTCATATAGCTCGCGCCCAAGCGGCGTGACACTCAGGCTGTAGTTCTTGCGATTGCCGGGGAAATGACTTTTTTCAAGCAGTCCTTTGGATATAAGGCGGTTGACAATCTTCGTGAAATTACTGCGGCTGATACCGAGACGGGAGGCAATGGCGGACATAGTCTCCCTGCGCTCCTCCGCCTCAAGGATATACTCCACGACCTGGATCTGCGAAAATGAGAAAGACACGCCCTTGTATTCCATTTTTTCCGCCTTGTATGCCGCGGCGTAAATATTACAGTAGTGAATCAAGCCGTCGATAACATCACGGTATTCACCCATCCATTCAAGCTTCAAGGGAGCACTCCTTATAAATTAATTGAAAATATATTCTATCAAATATACGATAGAAAAACAAGCAGTAGTTTTTTGTTGCCACAGGACACAAAACTATTGCATTTTTTGATGTTCCATTGTAAAATACACTCGATGTTTCCAATAGAAACAAAATACGCATAAAATATAAGGGAGGAAAAACAGTGAAACTCAAGAAAAAAACATTGACGTTGCTCTGTGCCGCTCTGGTGCTCATCCTGCTTGGCAGTATTCTCGCGGGTGTGTTCAACTCCGGCGCGGGGGCAACCAAGGTCAGCCGTATCAGTTTTGACGGCGGGCATGGCGAACTCAGCGGGCTTCTCTACATGCCCAAAGACGCTTCGGCAAATAACCCCAAGCCTACCATCATCGTGACCCACGGTTATCTTAACTCCGCCGAGATGCAGGACGCAAACGCCATTGAGCTTTCGCGCCGCGGCTTTGTTGTGCTTGCTCTCGACCAGTACGACCACGGCCACTCCAAGCTCAGCCATGATAATTACAGTGATGCCAGCTTCTTTGGCATCTGGTTGCCTTTCTGGCTTAACTCCATGAATGATGCCGTACAGTATATGTACGAGCAGCCCTATGTCCTCAAGGACGAAAACGGCAACGGTATTATTGGCGTTACCGGTCACTCCATGGGCGGCTTCTCCAGCACCATGGCTCTGTGCATGGACGAGGCTCAGTTCGCCGAGACCGGTGTGCGCAAAATCTATGCGGGACTTACCGAAGGCTCTGACTTCATGTACACCAGCTTGGTGGGCTTCGACGCTGCCACTGCCGACGCTTTGGGCGGCGGGCGTATAATGGGCAAGGTCTGCGCCCAGTATGATGAGTTCTTCTTCAATGACCCCGCGGTTGAGGGCGGCACCGTGCGTCACAAGGACTATGTGTCCACTCCTGACGGCATGACTTTCCTCCAGCAG
Source organism: uncultured Eubacteriales bacterium (assembly GCA_958427375.1). Lineage (GTDB taxonomy): Bacteria > Bacillota > Clostridia > Oscillospirales > Oscillospiraceae > Limivicinus. Next base: position 3,697 of record CAUABY010000143.1, on the reverse strand, counting down.
ACCGAGCCCGCGCAGGCCAACACCTGGTATGACACTTCAGACGGCGGCCGCCGTATCATCTACCAGCCTGCCCAGACTCACCCTTGGAACCACTTCTCCGCTGAGACGACCGGCTATGCTGTCGCGTTCTACCAGAGCGCCTTTGCCGACTATGCGAAAGGTCTCAAGGACATTGCCCCCTCCAGCCAGATGTGGCAGTGGAAGGAAGCGTTTGAGTGCGTGGCGCTGGTTGGCTTTGTGATGTTGCTCATCGCGCTTGCCTCCATCCTCATCGAGCTGCCCTTCTTCAGCAAGGCCAAGAGCGGTGAGCTTGCGGTCAAGCCCTCCGTCAACGGCGGCAAGAAGGCTGCAACTGCCATCATTCTTATAGTTGCGGTGCTGCTGCCCGCGGTTGTCTTTGAGCCGCTGATGGACGGCGGCGCGGAGAGCGTCATTGTACAGGTGCTGTTCTTTGCGGGGCTGGCTGTCGCGGTCGGCGGCGTTGCGGCTCTTATCATGAACCTTGCCAAGACAAAGGAAAAGGCAATGACCGTCGGCAGCGTTATGATGATTCTTGCAGGCGGATTTCTGGCTCTCGTGTGCAAGCTGCCTATGTATCAGGACTACGGCGTCTGGACTGCTCCCGGCCTCAACAGTATCGCTTACTGGACTATCGGCTGCGCCCTGATAAGCCTGTGCATACTCAGCACTGTTTATGTCTGCATGAAGGCCAAGGACGGCTTCAGCTTTGCCGATTATGGTGTGAGCTTTAAGCCAATGGTCATTGTTGCCGGCCTATGCACCGCCCTTGTCACCGTGGTGTTGGGTTATGCGGTTTTGTTCCTGATGGATGCTCTCTTCAAGGCGGATTTTCGTATCTGGACCTTTGCTTTCAAGACCTTTGACGCGAACATCCTGCCCGCAATCCTCCGGTATCTGCCCACCTTCCTGCTGTTCTACATAATTTCCTCAGCGGGTATCACCGTCAACACCAACACCGAGAAGCTCCAAGGTGTGAAGGGCTATCTGCTTGCCATTGCCCTCAACGCCGGTGGAGCGGCGATTTGGCTCGCGGTGCAGTATATCTCCCTCTTTGCCAACGGCGTGGCGGCTTTCCCCGGCAGCGCTCTGTCCGGCATAGAGCTTGTGGCAATGGTGCCGACTCTGGCTATCGCTGCAATCGTCTCCCGCAACCTTTATAAAAAGACTGGCAATATCTGGACGCCTGCCTTCCTCAACGCAATTCTCATGACCACCATGGCAGTTGCCAACACCATGGTCGCCTTCAAGTAAACCCAGTTAACGCAGAACGCCCCGTGCGAAAGCACGGGGCGTTTTTGCGCTTTCATGCGCTTATGTTTATCCGCGGTAGTTTTTGTACATGGTGTCGGTCGCGGTCTTGATGGCGGCGGTCACTTCCTCAACCTTCGCCTTGTCCCACTCGGCGGGCTCGGCGCGCAGGAACGAGGTCTTGTCAACGCGGTTATCGAAAATGCCGATGGGCAGGTGATAGGTCTTGCCGTGGGCATTCACGGTCACGGTGTCCTTGACCCCGGTGTTGTTGACGAGGTATTCCATGTCGTCGCAGCCGTAATCGCCCAGCATAACCGCCATCGGCACCCCGTGGTGCAGGTTGGAGCCGGGGTCGTTGGGGTCGGCGCGGTCGGCGTTTTTGCGTCTGGACTCCTCGGGCGTTACCCAGATGTAGAGGATGACCGCGTTTTCAAGGATTTCCGGGCAGAACATGGGTAGAGAGTACTGATAGCCGAAGGTGCCGTCAAGCGGCATGGATGCGCCGTCCGGCCCGCCGCGTGCGCACTCAATGATAATCGTCTTGTCCTCAAAGCTCTCAGGATAGCCCGCGTGCTTCGCGTCCAGCATTTCGCGCGCCTCCGCCTCAAGCTTCTCGGCAATCTTCGCGCGCACACCGGTATCCAAAAGCCCCATGCGGGGGAGAATCCCGGCGGACTCTGCGGCGCGGTCAATGCGGTCAAAAAGAAGCTGGGCGGCGGAGTCGGTCTTGATAACGTTGCGGTTCATCAAGTCGTGGTAGTCCTCGTTCAAGAGGTTGCACAGCGTGCCCCAGTCGCGCCCGTCGATAAACGGCGCCTCGCCGGGGTAGAATATACGCGCCTCGCCCATGGCCTCAAGCTCGTTGTCAATGCGGCGCATCATGTGCACATAGGGGAAGTCGTCAAGCTGCAAATTCTCGCCGATGTGGAACTCGTCCTGAAGCCGCTGCGGCTCAACATTCGCCATGAAGTTTCTCACCTCGGACTTGCCGGAGGCGGGAAGCGCCTGAAGAAGAACTACTTTAAATACATTGTTTTTCATGAATATCTCCTCATCATTCTATTTTTAGTAAATAATATCAAGCCATTTGGTCTTGTCCACGGTGATGTCGCCGTGGCGCGTCACATAGTCTATGATAAGCTCGGCAATCTCCGTTGGAATCTCGCGCATAAGCTCACACCCGGCGTATACCTCATAGCCGCCCGCACCGGTCGCACGGTAATTATTGAGGCAGATGCTAAGCTCCTTATCCTCCGCCAGCTCCTCGCCCTTGTATTTTATGGACAGCACGCGCTCACCGCAGGGCTTGCGCAAGTCCGCCGTCACCTTGACGCCGGAAATATAGTCGTAGTTAAAGTGCTGCTCAATAGGCCGCAGAAAGCTGTCGCTGACCGTAAGCACGCCCTCCGGCGTGACGGTGAAATACTCCATACTCCGCTCAAGCGCCGCTTTCAGCCCCGCGCGCTTGATGCGCAGAACCTTAAGCGTGTTCGGAAACACATAGGTGGACACAATGTCGCGTATGCTGACGTCCTTCTCAAAGCCCTTAACCGTGTTGCCAAGGCTCGTGCAGGATATGTCCGCGCCGCTGGCTTCAAGCTGCACCTGATTGAAAAAGTTCGCAATGAGTGAGCCCTGCGCTGCCATCTGAACGTGTTCATTGGGCAAAAGTGCCGTGTCCAAATGTCCCACCGGCACATCAAGCCACTGCGCCGTCTCGCGCTCAAGCGGCGCGAGATAGTCCCACAGCGCGGGCGCGGTGACAGCACCGGTCTCGCGCAGCGTTGAGCGCGCGGAGATCTTGCCGTCCTCATCCACCGCCGCGTCAAGCTCAATGTATTGCCGCGCCTTGTCGGGCGGCTGACAGGTGTATGTGCCGCCGATGCGCAGGTTTTCTGCCGCCATGTGCTGATGGCCGCAGAGCAGAATGTCATAGCCCAGCTCCTGACACATCCGCCAGCCCTGATTCTCGCCCGTCGCCGACAGCGGTGCGCCGCTCGATACGTCGTTTTCATACCCGCCGTGGTAGATGCAGATTGTAAGCTCTGCGCCCATGGTCTCAAGCTCACTCAGCGCGGCCTTGGCCGCCAAGAATGCGTCGCTCACCTGAATCCCGGCCAAGTTTTCCGGCTTTTCCCACAGCGTGACAAAGTGCGAGGTCACGCCCGTCAAGCCGACCTTTAAGCCGTTGCCCAACGTGACAAGCGCAGTCTTTTCAACACCCTTGATGCCCTCAACATTCGCGCAAAGGCATTTTGCGTTAAGCTCGGCGAGGTAGCGCTCAATTTCCGCCTTGCCGTAGTTAAAGTCGTGGTTGCCGAGGGTGACGAAGTTGTAGCCCGCAAGGTTCATAATGCGCGCCGGCACACATTCGCCGCCACGGCGCTTTGAATAGAGCCAGTAGGTAAAAGGGCTGCCTTGCAGC
>CAUABY010000142.1 GCA_958427375.1 uncultured Eubacteriales bacterium | reverse complement strand
ATAGCGGAAATGTTGAAAACATTCGGATTGGCAAGCTCGCCGCGAAAGAACTTATCAACATTATCTTTTTTCAGGCCGACCTGCGCGGCCACATATTCATTTGTATAACCACGGCGGTCCTTTTCGCTGCGCAGTGTCGGAATGGCTTGGTAATGAACCGATGCGAGCTTTTCAAGAACCGTCTGCTCAGGTGTAATGACTTTACCCATGCGAGAACGCCTCCATAGCTGATATTTTGGCAGGATTAGAGAAAATAGCGTTTAAAGAGAGATTTTGTAAATGTACAAAAAACGGAAACCCTGCTACTATAGAAGCGTAGCAGATACAGGGTTTAAGAAGAGTTATCTGTTGCAAGCCTCGGCAAAGGTGGCCGCCTTTGCCGGGGCGATTATATAGATTAAATTTTATTTTACATACATAGGAGGGCAACGTGGAAAATGCAGAAAAGATGAATTTTGAGAAAGAGGCTCGGAGGCTGTTTTGCACCATTGCCCCAGAGCGCCGGGAAGAGGTCATTTATTGTCTAAGAAAGTTTTTAGAAACTGGAGAACCGCTTCCCTTTGCTCAGACGAAATTTGCCCCAGAAGAGGTCTAAACTCATCCATATACTTTTCAAGCTCGTCACTTTCGGTGACGGGCTTTTCTTTTTGCTCGTCATCATCTCCAAAAAGTTCCCAGACTGGAACTTCAAACACACCCGCAATTTTTAGAATACTTTTATTGGATGGTTTTGTTTTTTTCTTGTTCCACTGAGAATATACCGCAGTTGACACACCTATTCTCCGTGAAAGTTCAGCGCCTGTCATTCCTCGCTCTTTGAGGATGAAATTTATTTTGTCGATTGAATCCAAGGAAACGCACTCCAATCTATGCAACTTTCACAAAAATTAGTTTTGCTACGTTTTCTTCTTGACTTCTTAGAAAATCTTAGTTATACTTAGTTTGTCTTTGAGATATGGCAACAAAAAACCAAGCCCCCACCGTTAGCGGGCTGTCAAATTGTATTGATAACTGTTGGCACTTTTACAATACAACGGTTTCACTTAGTTGTCAAGAAAAACTTAGCGTTTGGAGGTGAGAATATGGGATTTAGAGAAGCCCGGCGCAGGGCTGGGTTTTCGGTTCGAGACGTAATGGATGCACTTCGCGTTTCGGATGCCACTGTATACAACTGGGAAACTGGGACTACAACGCCGCGCAAGCGATTTCTCTTGAAGCTGGCTGATATGTACCAGTGCTCAGTTGACGAGCTTCTGCGCGGAAACGGCGAGTGACCAGTGCTGAAGCAGAATGAAAGGAGGTGAAAAAATGGACAAAGAAAGCATATTGAGAATGGCCGCCGGTGCTATCGAGGAGCGCGTTGATTATGAAGTTAGCCGCGTCATTGACAATATTCTCGACCCGACCACCAAGCCGGACGCGAAGCGGAAGATAACGATTACGCTGGAATTTCAGCCCGACAGCGAGCGTAAGCATATCGGCCTTAATGCTACCGCGAAATCCACGCTGGCGCCTACCACAGCCGTAAGCACGGCAATGGTTATAACCACGGACGGCAATGGCGAAATGGTAGTGGCCGAAATGGTGCCGCAAATTCCTGGCCAGTGCAACATGACGGGTGGTGAGCAGCCGCAGCCCAAACTTCTCAAATTTGTAAACGCTAAATAAGAAAGGAATGCCGCATGATGCTTAAAGAAGCTCTTGCCTACTTGGTAGGCCTCAAAGAAAACAAGACATATGACATTGACGGTGTCACTTATTCTGACAATCCCCTTACGCAGATAGATCCTCAGCGCTACTACCCGCAAGAGCTGGAGGTTGGCAGTCTTGACAGCATTGTCAAGCTCATCCGCAGTGAGTACGCCAATATCGGCAATGACCCCTATCTGCCTCTCGCTCCGCTGTTCGTCCGTGTAGTCAACCCAACGTGTGTAACTGTGTTCAGCAGAACGGATGACTACGCAAAGCGCATCAACGCATATAGAGCGATATGCCGAGACACGGATTTCCGCGAGGGCTGGCGCGGCCAGCAGGAAGCAATCATTGAACTGCGAAGCCGTTTCCTGCCCACGGATGATACCGCTTATCTGATAGACCTCATTTCCCGCATAAACAATGATGCGGGTGTGAAAAGTGAGGACAACGGCGTGAGCCAGACCGTGACGGCGAAGAAAGGTGTGAGCCTTGCACAGACCGAGGTAGTCAAGCCCCGTATTTCCCTACAGCCGTTCCGCACTTTCCGCGAAGTTCCCCAGCCGGAGAGCGAGTTTATTTTGCGCCTGGATGAACAGGGGCGCATCGGCCTGTTTGAGGCTGACGGCGGCATCTGGAAGATGGAGGCCAAGGACAACATCAAGCACTATCTCGAAGCGGCTCTGGATGCAGAAATCAGCGCAGGGAAAGTAGTTGCCATGGTGTAACGCCGCATTTATAGACGTTTGGAGGATTGCAATGACGAGCGTTATACCACCTTGCAAAGATGCAGAGGGGAGGCCGTGCTCCAAGCGTGAGGCTGGTTGTCACATTCACTGCGGGGCTTACCAAGAATACCGCCTCGCAGTGGAAGCCGCCAGAAAGAAAGAGCATCTTGAAAGCTCGGCGTGGGGTTATGTAGCGTCAGCCGTAAGGGATACCACCACAGGCGGCGGCGCTCGTTTGCCCAGCGTAATTCTCAAAGATGCTCAAAGACGTGAAGAAAGGAGGTTTCAAAATGCCGCGAGTAAAGTTAATAAGAAATCCTGTTGAGGATGCCATCGCGGAGGAAATCCGCCGAAATTATGGCGGAATGATGAGCCTTATTGCAGTGCAGAATTTCCTTGGCGTCAAGGATGGCCGAACAGCGCTCCGCTTCCTCAGCGGCGTTCCGAGCTATGACATAAACGGGAGCAGCAAGTGGCGAGCCTCAGACGTGGCGCATAAATTGGCGGAGGTGCAGTGCCCATGATGTCCATTGTGACCATGGCACAGGGTAACTACATACAGGCGGCGTTAAGCGCGGTCGCCCCGTGGCGCTCTGTGGATGCGCTATCCTCCGCCTACCCACGCCGTTGCGAGGCTCAGGAAATTATAGACCGCTGCTTAGACTGCCCATGCCCGGAGTGCCTAAACTGCATGAGCCGGATTCGGCGGTCGGGAATATAAAAAGCGCGCCGCCCCGTAAGCACACGGGAACGGCACAATTACCAAAATGCATTTTTATTTTATCGGAAAAGAGGCTTGAAGTCAATGAGCGAAAAAATAACAACATACAAGGGCATGAGCAAAGATATGACCGCACACGGCGGGTTCCAATACGAGCTTGGGAAAACCTATACCGATGATGGCGCAATAAGATGTAAAAGCAAAGGCTTCCATAGCTGTGATGCGCCGATGGATGTGCTCAGATATTTCCCCATAAGAGATGGCAACCGCTACTTCGTTTGCGAAGCGGCCGGGATTATCGACAGAACCGATGCCGACGACACGAAGCTTGCTTCCTCCGAGCTGACGGTCAAGGGGGAGATAGGGCTCCCCGGATTGGTCAAAGCTCAAGTGGCGTATACTCGCCGGCAAGCCGAGGCCGGCCAGAAAGTCAGCAACGACAGCAACCTTGCCGCGAGCGACAGGAGCAACCTTGCCGCGGGCTACAGGAGCAACCTTGCCGCGGGCGACTGGAGCGCCCTTGCCGCGGGCTATGGCAGCAACCTTGCCGCGGGCAACGACAGCAACCTTGCCGCGAGCGACAGGAGCAACCTTGCCGCGGGCAACGACAGCAACCTTGCCGGGGGCAACAGGAGCAACCTTGCCGCGGGCGACTGGAGCGCCCTTGCCGCGGGCTATGGCAGCAACCTTGCCGCGAGCGACTGGAGCACCCTTGCCGCGGGCTACAGGAGCAACCTTGCCGCGGGCAACAGGAGCACCCTTGCCGCGGGCAACAGGAGCACCCTTGCCGCGGGCTATGGCAGCAACCTTGCCGCGGGCTATGGCAGTGTTATCGCAGGCCGTAATGGCTGTGCCGCCAAAGCTGGGAAAAACTCGGTGATTGTTCTGACTGAGTGGGAATACATGAAGGGTGAGTATAACCCAGTCAATGTCAAGGCTGTCATTGTAGATGGTGAAAAAATCAAAGCTGATACTTGGTACACGCTGAAAAATGGTGAGCTGGTGGAGGTCGAATGACGCATGGAGCATATTTTGAGCCTTTCCTATGGCAAAGATAGTTTGGCCTGCTTGGGTGCAATAGAAGAACTGAGCTGGCCGCTTGACCGCATTATACACGCGGAGGTATGGGCAACCGACACAATCCAGGCTGACCTCCCACCTATGGTTGAATTTAAGGTAAAGGCGGACGCTATCATCAAAGCGCGGTGGGGGATTGATGTTGAGCACGTATCAAGGAAAAGTTACGAGCATTATTTTTACAAAACAAGGAAAAGCGGCAAGGCGAAAGGCCAAATTTACGGATTCCCAATCCAGTTCGGAGGAGCATGGTGTAATTCAATGCTCAAAGTCAGACCTCTCACTTCTCTCTTACGAGCGAATGTTTTATACAGTTCCGAAGAACAGGAAAGACCCTCAATACGAGGGAAAACCAACAGGATTCCCGATGTTAAGAAAACCGTGGTGCAACAGCAAACTCAAGGTGAATGTCTTAACGAAATTGGCTTTTCCAATAGCTCCCTTGCACAAGGAGCTAACACAAATATTGTGCAGTATCTCGGCATAGCGGCTGATGAACCTGAGCGTATCGAACGACACAAAGGTAAGCCCGGTATCGTTCTTCCACTTGTAGAAGCAGGGTGGACAGAAGACATGTGCCGCGAATGGTGTGAGAGAAACGACTTACTGTCTCCTATTTACACCACAGCTACCCGTGGCGGCTGCTGGTTCTGTCATAATCAAGGCGTTAAGCAACTCCGCCTTTTGCGCAAAAACTACCCGGAACTGTGGGCACTGATGCTCAAATGGGATGCGGACAGCCCGGTTTCGTTTCATGCAGACGGGCACACCGTCCACGATTTTGACAGGCGGTTTGCGGCGGAAGATGCAAGGCTATTGCCGGATGACAAGCCTTTTAAGTGGGCAATGCTCGACGGGGAATTGAATTATAGTCTGTTTTAAGGAGAGACGAATGACTGATATGATAGCCAATAGCCTGTGCAGTTTAATAAACCGCGCGTTCCCTCACCTTGTGGCCTTTGTTTCCAGCGTATCCGGCGGCGCTGTAGTCGCCGCAACACTTGGCATAGTCATCGCCCTTGTGCTTGGCTATAAGGGCTTGCAGCGCGCCGTGAACGGCGCTCACACGCCCCACCGCAGAGCACCCCGGCAGAGAGCGCCGCGCCGCCTCGCGTGGCTGAGTGATGAGGAAGAATACAACGCGGAGTGGATGGATTATGAGTTGTGGCAGGAAAAATAACAACGACCTCTTCCGCTGGGAGTGCCCGGATGCGATACCCGGCGCGAAGCTCAAGCCGCAGCTCGAAAACTTTGAAGGATATATCACCACCCAGCTTTTGTACAAGGACGAGAACGGCGGTGGGATATGGTTTTATGTCGAGCATCACGCTGTACATACCCGCGCCGGTTATCTTGTCCGGCGCGGCGGCGAAGAAGAGATTTTCCAGCAGTTGAAATACGCCATTGATTTTTACAACAATTCAAGGAGGAATCGCAATGGTACAAATCCCTGACGCCCCGTATATACGCGAGGCGGAATTGAAGGGCTATCTGCCCGACTATAATCCTAACTTGAGGACATTGGATGATGATAATTTTTTCGTAACGGACGA